>NZ_JBWKQB010000033.1:0-62323 GCF_059418545.1 Pseudomonas sp. GW821-FHT07G10
ATGAACGTCGCGTAAGGCGAGTTCAGCGTCATCGAGCGTTAGGGTGAAACAGGTGTAAACCTATTTCAGGACTAGACATGATGATCGTGCAGTGTCTGGTCTGGCGTCATCGCGCCGGCTCTCGACAGTGCTGCGGAAAGTGGGAGTAATCAACGTTCCACTTTTATCCAGGCAAAAGAAAACCCCCGATAAATCCGGAGGATCTATCGGGGGTTCAGACAAGCGCCTTGCAGCGCTTATCGGCTCAGCTTATTGGCAAGCTTCGCAATCCGGCTCGTCGATAGCGCAGGCTTTTGGCACTGGCGCGGGACCGGCAGGAGCTGCCAGTACCGAATCGTCACCGTGGTTGCCGCCGCTGGAAACAGCGTTCAGCTTGCTGGTGCTGATGGTCGACTTCTCGGTACTGGTCGCGGCCAGGGCACGGAGGTAGTAAGTGGTTTTCAGGCCACGGTACCAAGCCATACGGTAGGTCACGTCAAGTTTCTTGCCCGATGCGCCGGCGATGTACAGGTTCAGCGACTGAGCCTGGTCGATCCACTTCTGACGGCGGCTGGCGGCGTCGACGATCCACTTGGTATCCACTTCGAAAGCAGTCGCGTAGAGCTCTTTGAGTTCTTGCGGGATGCGTTCGATCTGCTGCACGGAACCGTCGTAGTACTTCAGGTCGTTGATCATGACCGAGTCCCACAGGCCGCGGGCTTTCAGGTCGCGAACCAGGTACGGGTTGATCACGGTGAATTCGCCCGAGAGGTTCGATTTCACGTACAGGTTCTGGTAGGTCGGTTCGATCGACTGCGATACGCCGGTGATGTTGGCGATGGTAGCGGTCGGTGCGATGGCCATGATGTTGGAGTTACGAATACCTTTCTGTACGCGGGCACGGACCGGTGCCCAGTCCAGGGTTTCGTTCAGGTCGACATCAATGTACTTCTGGCCGCGTTGTTCGATCAGGATCTGTTGCGAATCCAGTGGCAGGATGCCTTTGGACCACAGCGAACCCTGGAACGTCTCGTAGGCGCCGCGCTCATCAGCCAGGTCGCAAGAAGCCTGGATCGCGTAGTAGCTGACGGCTTCCATCGACTTGTCGGCGAACTCGACGGCTGCAGTGGAGCCGTACGGAATGTGCTGCAGGTACAGCGCGTCCTGAAAGCCCATGATGCCCAGACCGACCGGACGGTGCTTGAAGTTGGAGTTCTTCGCTTGTGGCACCGAGTAGTAGTTGATGTCGATCACGTTATCGAGCATCCGCACGGCGGTGTTCACGGTGCGTTGCAGCTTGGCGGTGTCCAGCTTGCCGTCAGTGATGTGGTTCGGCAGGTTGATCGACCCCAGGTTGCAAACAGCGATCTCGTCCTTGTTGGTGTTCAAGGTGATTTCGGTGCACAGGTTCGAGCTGTGAACCACGCCAACGTGCTGCTGTGGGCTGCGCAGGTTGCATGGGTCTTTGAACGTCAGCCATGGGTGGCCGGTTTCGAAGAGCATGGAGAGCATTTTGCGCCACAGGTCTTTGGCCTGGATGGTCTTGAACAGTTTGATCTTGCCCGGGTACTGGGACAGGGCTTCGTAGTACTCGTAACGCTCTTCGAAGGCCTTGCCGGTCAGGTCGTGCAGATCCGGTACTTCGGACGGCGAGAACAGGGTCCACGGACCGTCATCGAAGACGCGCTTCATGAACAGGTCAGGGATCCAGTTGGCGGTGTTCATGTCGTGGGTACGACGACGATCATCACCGGTGTTCTTGCGCAGCTCGATGAACTCCTCGATGTCCATGTGCCAGGTTTCCAGGTAGGCACAGACAGCGCCTTTGCGCTTGCCACCCTGGTTCACGGCCACTGCGGTGTCGTTCACCACTTTCAGGAACGGTACGACACCCTGGGACTTGCCATTGGTGCCCTTGATGTAAGAGCCCAGCGCGCGAACCGGAGTCCAGTCGTTGCCCAGACCGCCAGCGAATTTCGACAGCATGGCGTTGTCATGAATGGCGTGGTAGATGCCCGACAGGTCATCCGGCACGGTGGTCAGATAGCAGCTCGACAGCTGTGGACGCAGGGTCCCGGCGTTGAACAGGGTAGGTGTCGAGGACATGTAGTCGAAGGACGACAACAGGTTGTAGAACTCGATGGCGCGGTCTTCTTTGTTCTTCTCTTCGATCGCCAGGCCCATGGCCACGCGCATGAAGAAGATCTGCGGCAGTTCGAACCGGATACCGTCCTTGTGGATGAAGTAACGGTCGTACAGGGTTTGCAGGCCCAGGTAGGTGAACTGCTGATCACGCTCGTGGTTGATCGCCTTGCCGAGCTTTTCCAGGTCGAAGGTGGCCAGAACCGGGTTCAGCAATTCGAACTCGATACCCTTGGCGATGTACGCCGGCAGCGCCTTGGCATACAGATCGACCATTTCGTGATGGGTGGCGCTTTCGGCAACTTCGAGGAAGCTCAGGCCTTCGGCACGCAGGGTGTCCATCAGCAGGCGAGCGGTCACGAAGGAGTAGTTCGGCTCACGCTCAACCAGAGTACGTGCGGTCATCACCAGAGCAGTGTTGACGTCTTTGAGCGCCACGCCGTCGTAGAGGTTCTTCAGGGTTTCGCGCTGGATCAGATCACCGTCGACTTCTTCCAGGCCTTCACAGGCCTCGGTCACGATAGTGTTCAGACGACCCATGTCGAGCGGCGCAAGGCTGCCATCGGCGCGGGTGATGCGGATCGATGGATGGGCTTGTACCGGCTCCTCGGTGGTGGAGCGGGTGGCGCGCTCTTTGGAGCGGGCATCACGGTAGATCACGTAGTCGCGAGCGACTTTCTGCTCGCCGGCACGCATCAGGGCCAGTTCGACCTGGTCCTGGATTTCTTCGATATGGATAGTGCCGCCCGATGGCATGCGACGCTTGAAGGTCGCGGTGACTTGTTCGGTCAGGCGGGCAACGGTGTCGTGGATTCGCGACGAGGCAGCGGCGGTGCCGCCTTCAACTGCGAGGAACGCTTTGGTGATGGCGACGGTGATTTTGTCATCGGTGTAAGGAACGACAGTGCCGTTACGCTTGATCACGCGCAGTTGGCCAGGCGCCGTGGCGGACAGATCCAGATTTGAATCAGTGGCCTGCGGCGCGGTGCCCTGCGGGTTCTCGCGAGTTGTGTCGGTTTGCATGGGTGTCTCCACGTTCTCTATGTTTGTTTGGGCACCGTCACGGTGCCCACCGTTCTGTCCTGAAGCACTACAACCGACAAGCGTCGGGCATAACGACTTCGGGACAGTAGGAAGGAGCTCTTTCGGGCGTCGCTTCCATGCCGAAGTCTTTGGTTTGCAGCCACAGGGCTCAAAACCGAATTCCTGATGGGTGACAGTATTTGTACTGCAACACCCGTACCGTTTTCGCGGCCAGAGGCTGGAAAACAGCTGCCATCCGCACACGCGGTTTGGTCTTCTGAAAAAGTGTTTAGTTCAACCAAGCAGGAGCAAGAAAAGCTCTTGAGTTTCTTGTCTGATTTGTGTTTGGTTTTTTGTGTGAAACCCTACATGTAGGGTTTTTTTGTCGTTGGGCTACAAGATAATGCGTTTTGGGGGGCGATTGCAACGTGCTACCTGTGGATAAAGCTGTGCGTAAATTGTGTATGAAACCGCCAAACGCAGTGTAGGCCGCGACAGCACTGGAGTAGACCGTTTGTCACTGAATTTTGCCGTTGAAAACAGCCTTGGACGGATTTTTGCGGGCGCGAACCCTATCACAAAATAACGCAGTTACCGAGCGCATTTACCTGCTTGTATTTTCAAGGGGAGCCGTTGCTACAATCGCCCCATCTATATGCAATCTTATCCACCCAAATCATTACAAAAAGACGGGTGGATCCTTCCTGAATATGGTTTTGCCAAGAAGAGGTCACCCGTGGAGCAAGAAGCCTGGCAGGTATTGATTGTCGAGGATGACCAGCGTCTGGCTGAGTTGACCCGCGAGTACCTGGAGAGCAACGGTCTGCGGGTTGCTATCGAAGGTAACGGTGCGCTGGCCGCGGCTCGGATCATTGCCGAGCAACCGGACCTGGTGATCCTTGATCTGATGCTCCCTGGCGAAGACGGCTTGAGCATCTGTCGCAACGTGCGTGATCGTTATGACGGGCCGATCCTGATGCTGACCGCGCGTACCGACGACATGGATCAGGTGTTGGGCCTGGACATGGGCGCCGATGACTACGTCTGCAAACCGGTACGCCCGCGCTTGTTGCTGGCACGGATCCAGGCTTTGCTGCGCCGCAGTGAGCCGCCTGAAACGGTGGCTCCTGAAAAGCTCAGGCGTCTGCAGTTCGGCCCGCTGGTGGTGGACAACGCACTACGCGAAGCCTGGCTGCATGACAACGGCATCGAGCTGACCAGTGCCGAGTTCGATCTGCTGTGGTTGTTGGTGGCCAATGCCGGGCGGATTCTTTCCCGCGAAGAGATTTTCACCGCGCTGCGGGGCATCGGTTACGACGGTCAGGATCGCTCCATTGATGTGCGGATCTCGCGCATCCGTCCGAAGATCGGTGATGACCCGATTCATCCGCGGCTGATCAAGACCATTCGCAGCAAAGGTTATCTGTTCGTCCCCGAAGCTTGCGTAGACATAGTGCTGTGAACTCGATTTTCCTGCGTATCTACGGCGGCATGTGCGCAGCGCTGATTCTGGTCGCGGTGCTTGGCGTACTGGCCTTGCACCTGCTCAATCAGGTGCGCAGTGAGCAATACCGCGAGCGCCTGGCTCACGGTACGTTTTCGTTGATGGCCGACAACCTGCAACCGATGAGCGAGATCGAGCGGCAACGGGCGTTGGTGGTGTGGGAGCGTTTGTTGGGGATTCCTCTGGCCTTGCAGACCTTCACTCAAACCAGCCTTGACCTGAGCCAGCGCAATCGCGTGCAGCGAGGTCAGGTGCTGGTGGAACAGACCGGCCCGCACGCGGCGAAGGTCTATCGATTGGTCAGCGATAAAGAGCAACTGCTGCTGACCGGTGAAGTAAAGCAAATCAGTGAGCAACTGGCGCGGGCAACGATTTACCTGTTGGCCGATGAGCTGGTGCGTTACCCGGTCGCCGAGCAACCGCAGCGCCTGGCGGCGCTGAAGGCAGACAAGGGCTTTGGCTTTGAGCTGCAACTGGTCACCCTCGATCAGGCAGATATGGATGAGGACCAGAGTCGCCGGGTCGCCGAAGGCGATACGGTGATGGCGCTGGGCAAGGGGGGCGATTCGATCCGGGTGTTTGCCGGAATGGTCGGGACGCCTTGGGTGTTGGAAATCGGTCCGCTGTATCAGATGAACCCTTATCCACCTGAATGGCTGGTGTTGATTGCTGCGCTTGGCTTGAGCCTGATCGGTTTGATTGTGTATTTGCTGGTGCGGCAACTGGAACGGCGTTTGAGCGGTCTGGAATCGGCTGCGACGCGGATCGCCAAGGGCAGCCTGGAAACCCGGGTGCCGGCTCGCGGTGCCGACTCGATCGGGCGTCTGGCGGCCGCATTCAATGGCATGGCCGAGCACTTGCAGCGCCTGTTGGCGATTCAGCGCGAGCTGGTGCGGGCCGTGTCTCATGAGTTGCGCACACCGGTGGCGCGTTTGCGTTTTGGTCTGGAGATGATCGGTGCTGCCACCACACCGCAAGCGCGGGAGAAGTACAGGGTGGGCATGGACAACGATATCCAGGACCTCGATCGGCTGGTGGACGAAATGCTCACCTACGCACGCCTGGAGCAAGGCTCGCCGGCACTGAATTTCCAGCGGGTCGATCTGGATGCCTTGGTCAATCAGGTCATCAGCGAGTTGGCGCCTTTGCGAGCTGAGGTCAAGGTCCAGCGGGGCATTTGTCTGTCGGCCAACGACTGTGATGACGCCTGGGTCGAGGCCGAGCCACGCTACTTGCATCGAGCGTTGCAAAATCTGCTGAGCAACGCCATGCGTCACGCCGAGTCGCAGGTGTTCATCAGCTATCAGGTCGGCCAGCAGCGTTGTCGGGTGGATGTCGAGGACGATGGTCCCGGGGTTCCGGAAACCGCCTGGGAAAGAATCTTCACGCCGTTCCTGCGCCTGGACGATAGTCGCACCCGCGCCTCTGGTGGGCATGGCCTGGGGTTGTCGATCGTGCGGCGGATCATTCACTGGCACGACGGCCGGGCGCTGATCAGCAAGAGCAAGAGTCTGGGTGGGGCGTGTTTCAGCCTGAGCTGGCCACGGCATCAGGAGAAGCATTGAGGCGGGTCCCTGGCTTATCTATTGGCTGTTAGATCGCCATCGCGAGCAAGCTCGGCTCCTACAGGGCATATAGGTTGTGCCCATATCCCGCGACCAACACAAATCCTGTAGGAGTCGAGCTTGCTCGCGATGGCGGCCTGACAGACACTAAAAATCTCTCAGGCCTCGATGCTGACCAGACTCAGCAGCTGCCCATCCCCTGCACAATACTGCGCATCAAGCTCACTGCCGTTGCGCCATTCGCTGGAGAGGTCAGTCAGCAGGCGCAGACGGGCATGCCCGTTGTCGTCCCATTCAAGCACCTCGGCATGCTCGAAATAGAAGCGTTGCTGGACGATCGGGTAGAGCGCCTTGAACAGGCTTTCTTTCAGCGAGAACGTCAGGGTCACTAACAGGGCGATCTGTTCCTGAGGGGCGCTGGCCATGCGTTGCAACTCGGGCGGGGTGAGGATTTCTCCGGCCAGTCGCTGGGCGCGCTCTGTATTGAGCAGGTTTTCCAGGTCCATCCCCAATCCGCGCCAATGTTCCTTATGCGCAACAATGGCTGCAGCCCGGCCGGTGCTGTGGGTGATCGAACCGCAGATGTGCGCCGGCCACACCGGTGCGCGATCCTCACCGATGGCCGGGATGCAGTCGAGTCCTTCAAGCTGCTGCAAGGCGGCCCGGGCGCAGAGGCGTCCGGCAAGAAATTCGGTTTGGCGCTTGGCCACTGAACGCTGAATACTCGCGGGCGGTTCGATAGCGCAGCGCTGGAAATCATCAGGCGCCAACTGTGACGGATCGAAGTGAGTACCGAGCAGCACTGTGTGCGGCAGAACGACAGGCAACGGCCAGTGGGCATCGAGTGGAGTGCAACAGGCGGGAAGTGCAGGGGGCGGATTCATGTCGGGCATTTTGCCGGGTTGCGTTCAGGCTGGGTAGTAGCCTGATGCGATCCCTGTGGCGAGGGAGCTGGCTCCCTCGCCACAGTACTGATGCCTGGCTCGGAATTTTCTTGCTTGCGGGCATATCACCCAAAGATCTTCTTGAAGAAAGCCTGCATATCCGCCCATGAGTGTTCATCGGCGGCCTTGTTGTAGCCAATGTCCGGCCCGCCATGGTCGCCGTGACTCAGGCGATCGGCGTCCGGGTTGCTGAAACCGTGTTTGGCGCCTTCCAGGCTGACGAATTTATAGTCGGCGCCAGCCTTGTCCATTTCGGCCTTGAAGGCGCTGACGTTGTCTGGCGTGACCATGCTGTCACTGGCGCCGTGCTCAACCAGCAGTTTGGCCTTGACGCTACCGGCTGTGGCCGGGGTGTCAGTCATCAGCGCTCCGTGGAAACTCACCACACCGGCCAGTGGCACGCCCCGGCGTGCGGCATCCAGCACGATTTTGCCGCCGAAGCAGTAACCGATGGCGGCGAGTTTGTTCGGGTCGGTCTGCGGCTGCTTTTTCAATAAATCGAGCCCGGCATTGAAGCGGGCGCTGGCTGTCGCGTTGTCTTTCAATGCCGCCTGCATAAAGGCCTTGGCGTCGTTCGGATGCTCGGTATTTTTACCTTCGCCATACATGTCGATGGCCAACGCGCTGTACCCCAAAGCGGCGAGGTCACGGGCGCGGCGCTTGGCATAGTCGTTGAGCCCCCACCATTCATGAACCACGACGATGCCGGGGCGAGCGCCCTGAATGCTGTCGTCATAGGCGTAGTAGCCGATCAGCCGGGTGCCATCGGAGCCCTGATAGGGGATTTCCTGGGTCTTGATCGCCGCCTGGCTCAGCCCGCTCAAGGCCAATAATACGAAAGCAAGGAACACGCGCATGGTCAGTTCTCCTTTGAAAGACGTCCAGACAGCGTAGTCGATTTGGTTCAGCTCAGGTTCAGAGAACGTTCAGGGGGAGTTCAGGGGCAGGTGGTTAACCTTGCAGCAGTTTTCGCAGAACACTTCAGCTGAACTGGGTTACCGTTATAAGCGATCAGGGCGCGACGAAGTGCCCTTGGAGAGTCGATTTTGCCTGGAAGAGCTTTATGAAACTGCTGGTTGTCGAAGATGAGGCGCTGCTGCGTCATCATTTGCAAACCCGACTCACGGACAGTGGTCATGTGGTCGAGGCGGTGGCCAATGCCGAGGAGGCACTGTACCAGACCGAGCAGTTCAACCATGACCTGGCGGTGATCGATCTCGGCCTGCCGGGCATGGGCGGTCTTGATCTGATCCGCCAGTTGCGCTTGCAAGGCAAGACGTTTCCGATCCTGATCCTTACTGCCCGCGGTAACTGGCAGGACAAAGTAGAAGGGCTGGCCGCTGGCGCCGACGACTATGTGGTCAAGCCGTTCCAGTTCGAAGAGCTGGATGCGCGGTTGAATGCGCTGTTGCGCCGCTCGAGCGGGTTTACCCAGGCGACTATCATCGCCGGGCCCTTGTTGCTTGATCTGAATCGCAAACAAGCTTCCCTCGATGAACAGCCGCTGGCCTTGACTGCCTATGAGTACCGGATCCTCGAGTATCTGATGCGTCATCATCAACAGGTGGTGGCCAAGGACCGCCTGATGGAGCAGCTCTATCCGGATGACGAGGAGCGTGATCCGAACGTGATCGAAGTCTTGGTCGGGCGCTTGCGACGTAAACTGGAAGGGCCGGCCGGGTTCAAGCCGATCGATACCGTGCGCGGTCTG
This sequence comes from Pseudomonas sp. GW821-FHT07G10, assembly GCF_059418545.1. Classification (NCBI taxonomy): domain Bacteria; kingdom Pseudomonadati; phylum Pseudomonadota; class Gammaproteobacteria; order Pseudomonadales; family Pseudomonadaceae; genus Pseudomonas; species Pseudomonas sp. GW821-FHT07G10. Next base: position 8,869 of record NZ_JBWKQB010000033.1, read on the forward strand.
GGCTATCTGTTCAACGAGCGCTGCCGGTGATCCGTTCGCTACGCTTGCGCTTGATGCTGGCGGCGACGACCCTGGCCGTGCTGTTCATGCTGGCGCTGTTGCCGGCCATGCAGGGGGCGTTCAGCCTGGCATTGCAGGATTCCATCGAGCAGCGCCTGGCCTCGGATGTGACCACGCTGATTTCTGCGGCGCGGGTCGAAAACAATCGCCTGTTGATGCCGGAGCAGTTGCCGGATGAGCGTTTTAATCTCACCGACAGCCGTTTGCTCGGTTACATCTATGACCGCGAAGGGCATCTGGTCTGGCGCTCGAGAGCGACCAAGGAAGAAAACATCAACTACACGCCACGTTACGACGGGCGTGGCAGTAAGTTTGCGAGGATTCGTGAGGCCGATGGCCAGGAGTTCTTCGTCTATGACGTCGAGGTCAAATTGCTCGGCGGTAAAAATGCGGCGTTCAGTATTGTTGCCCTGCAACCGGTGCGTGAGTACCAGCTGACGCTGGAAGGGCTGCGGGAAAATCTCTATCTGGGTTTCGGTGCCGCGTTGTTGGTATTGTTGGCGCTGCTCTGGATTGGTTTGACCTGGGGTTTGCAGGCATTGCGGCGCTTGAGTCAGGAGCTGGACCAGATCGAGGGCGGGACCCTTGAAAGCCTCAGTGAAGAGCACCCTCGTGAGCTGCTGCGATTGACCGGTTCGCTGAACCGCTTGTTGCATAGCGAGCGCGAGCAGCGCAGTCGTTATCGGGATTCTCTGGATGACCTGGCCCACAGCTTGAAAACCCCGTTGGCGGTCTTGCAAGGGGTGAGTGAGGACATGGCTCAGCGACCGCAGGGGAGGGATCAGGCCAGGGTGCTGCAAACCCAGATCGAACGCATGAGCCAGCAGATCAGCTATCAATTGCAGCGCGCGAGCCTGCGTAAAAGTGGCCTGGTGCGCCATCAGGTCCGGCTACGGCCGGTGCTGCAAAGCCTTTGCGATACACTGGACAAGGTCTATCGCGACAAGCAGGTGCGGGTTTCCCTGGACCTGTCGCAGCATTGCTATGTGCCGATCGAGCAGGGCGCCTTGCTCGAGATGATGGGTAACCTTTTGGAGAACGCCTACCGTTTATGCCTGAGCGAGGTACGCATCAGCGTGCGGGAAGCCTTGAGCGGCATCGAGTTGTGCGTGGAAGATGACGGCCCCGGCGTACCGTCGGGCCAGCGCGCACGGATACTTCAGCGAGGAGAGCGCCTGGACATACAGCATCCGGGACAGGGTATCGGTCTGGCGGTGGTCAAGGACATCATCGAAAGCTACGGCGCGCGGCTGACGCTGGATGATTCGCCACTGGGCGGGGCGGCGTTCCGGATTCATTTTCCGGTGGTTTGAATGCACTTCACCTAGCAGATTGGCTGAATCCGTAAAGGTCGTGCGCTCAATTCTCCTGGGCGCGATAAGCCCCAGGCGTCAGACCGGTCCATTTCTTGAACGCCCGGTGAAAGGCCGAGGGCTCGGAAAAACCGAGTTGCTCGGCGATCTGTTGCAACGACAGATCGGCGCGTCCCAAGTGGTAAATCGCAATGTCGCGGCGCAGTTGGTCCTTCAACTCCTGAAAACTCGAGCCTTCCTCCCGCAAATGCCGGCGCAGGGTCTGTGGGCTGATGTGCAGGTGTTGAGCGACTGCTTCAAGATCGGGCCAGTGTGAGCTGTCACGGCTGAGCAGGCGCCGCAATTGGCTGCTCAAACTGTCACCGTCATCTGGCCGTGACAGCAGATCGGCTGGCGAGCGTTCAAGGAAATGTTTGAGCGTGCGTTCGTCTTGCAGCACAGGCATGCTCAGGTAGCGACTGTGGAATAGCAGGCTGCTGTCTGGTGTCGAGAACACCAGCGGGCAAGGGAACAGCAAGTCGTATTCGGCGCTGTGTTCGGGTTTGGGGTAGCTGAATGTGGCTTGCTCCAGGCGAATGCGCTGGCCTATCAGCCAACTGCCCAATCGATGCCAGATCACCAGCAAGCACTCGCAGAGGAAGTGGTCCGGGTCCCAAAACTGCGAATCGTCCAGGCTCAGGCGGGCCATTTCGCCCTCGCGGGTCAGGCTCAGACGCGGAGCCTCGGGGAATAGGCTATAAAATAATAAGCCGCGATTGAGTGCTTTTTCCAGGTTGCGGCAGTGAATCAACGCGTGGCACATCATGGCGAAGGTGCCGCGTTTACTGGGGCCATGGCCAAACCCCAGGTATTCGTCATCGAGCGCCTGCCAGAGCAATTGCAACAAGCCAGTGAATTGCTCGGGTGCGAGGCGTGCTTTGGGCTCCTCCAGCAACTCTGCGCCGATGCCCAGTTGTTGCAGCAAGCCCGAATAGTCAAAGCCCTGCCTGCGCGCTCCGCCGAGGGCGGCACGGGCGAAATGGCTGGCGATGGTACGTTCGCGCATAAGGGTAGGTCCGTCCATTGAGGGGGTGATGTTAGCCACGCCCCTGGCGATGGACAAGGCGGATATCCGCCAAATTGCAGGATGATGGCCGGTCGATGGGCGGATATCCGCCACTTTGGCCAGGAGGAATGTTCCGGTTAGCGCTGCTTACCGCTTATGCCTAAAGGCTTTCAGGGTTTTTTCGGCAAGGTGGCGCGGGCTTTGCAATAAGGGTGAGAGATCTGCCAGCGCGCAGCTCGACAAAACAAATCCCTCCAGTGCAGGAGGGTTCGCACTGTAGGTGTCGTGGGCGTCAGAGGGATGATTGCCGGGCGACATTCTTGAGGAACTTTGCAATGACGACTCGTCAGCCATTTTACAAATCCCTGTATCTGCAGGTGATCGTAGCCATCGCTATCGGTATTCTGATCGGCCATTTCTATCCTCAGACAGGCGTGGCGCTCAAGCCGCTGGGTGACGGGTTCATCAAACTGATCAAAATGATCATCGCGCCGATCATCTTCTGCACCGTTGTCAGCGGTATCGCTGGCATGCAGAACATGAAGTCGGTCGGCAAGACCGGCGGTTACGCGCTGCTGTACTTCGAAATTGTTTCCACCATCGCTTTGCTGGTGGGTCTGGTCGTGGTCAACATCGTCCAGCCGGGTGCCGGCATGCACATCGATGTGAGCACGCTGGATGCCTCCAAGGTCGCCGCCTATGTGGCTGCCGGTGCTGATCAAAGTGTCGTTGGCTTTCTCCTGAACGTCATTCCGACCACCATTGTCGGCGCATTCGCCACCGGCGATATCCTGCAGGTGCTGATGTTCTCGGTGATCTTCGGTTTCGCCCTGCATCGCCTGGGTTCCTACGGCAAGCCGTTGCTGGACTTCATCGATCGCTTCGCCCACGTGATGTTCAACATCATCAACATGATCATGAAGCTCGCACCAATCGGTGCCTTGGGCGCCATGGCCTTCACCATCGGTGCCTATGGCGTCGGTTCGCTGGTGCAACTGGGCCAGCTGATGCTCTGCTTCTACATCACCTGCGTAGTGTTCGTGCTGGTGGTGCTGGGCGGTATCGCTCGCGCTCACGGCTTCAGCGTGATCAAGGTGATCCGTTACATCCGTGAAGAACTGCTGATCGTACTTGGCACTTCCTCTTCGGAATCCGTGTTGCCGCGCATGCTGATCAAGATGGAGCGCCTGGGTGCGAAGAAATCGGTAGTGGGTCTGGTGATCCCGACCGGTTACTCGTTCAACCTCGACGGTACTGCGATCTACCTGACCATGGCCGCGGTGTTCATCGCTCAGGCGACCGACACGCACATGGACATTACTCATCAGATCACCTTGCTGGTGGTGCTGTTGTTGTCCTCCAAAGGCGCCGCTGGCGTGACCGGTAGCGGCTTCATTGTGTTGGCCGCCACCCTGTCCGCCGTTGGTCACCTGCCGGTTGCCGGTCTGGCACTGATCCTCGGTATCGATCGCTTCATGTCCGAAGCCCGTGCCCTGACCAACCTGGTGGGCAATGCTATTGCGACCCTGGTTGTGGCCAAGTGGGTCAAGGAGCTGGACGTAGACACGCTGCAAGTCGAATTGGCTTCCGGTGGTCGCGGCATTACCAACGTCCGTGACGAAGACGATCTGGTTGTGGCTGAAAGCCCAGCCACAACCCCGACCTCAACGTCCGTCAAGTAAGACCGTGTTGTAATGAAAAACCCGCTTCGGCGGGTTTTTTCATGGGCGCGGTTTGAGCGCAACGGTCAGTCCAGCTGATGCTTGCGGTGATTGCAGTGGGCTTGCCAGCTGCCTACTCTGGAGGTAGTCGATCTGGATTGTGGAGCGCTCATGCAAGGTCCTCTGGCATCACTCAAAGTACTGGATTTTTCCACCTTGCTGCCAGGGCCGTTCGCCTCGCTGTTGCTGGCGGACATGGGGGCCGAGGTATTGCGCATCGAGTCGCCGGCCCGCATGGATTTACTGCGCGTGCTGGCGCCCCATGATCAGGGCATTTCCGCCAGCCACGCCTACCTCAACCGCAATAAACGCAGCGTGGCGCTGGACCTCAAACAGCCCGCGGCGCTGGACGTGGTCAAGCAACTGGTGCAGGACTACGACATCGTTCTGGAGCAGTTTCGCCCAGGTGTCATGGAGCGTCTTGGGTTGGGTTATGAAGCCTTGAAGACGATCAATCCAAAGCTGATTTATGTCTCGATCACCGGCTATGGTCAAACCGGCCCGTACAAGGATCGCGCCGGTCATGACATCAACTACCTGGCCCTGGCCGGGCTCGCCAGTTACACCGGGCGTCAGGACAGCGGGCCGTTGCCGTTGGGGATTCAGGTGGCGGACATTGCCGGTGGGTCGCTGCATGGGGTGATTGGTCTGCTGGCGGCAGTGATTGCCCGTCAGCACAGCGGGCTGGGTCAGCACTTGGACGTGAGCATGACCGACTGCGCCTTCAGTCTTAACGCCATGGCCGGTGCTGGCTATCTGGCCTGCGGTGTCGAGCCCGAATGGGAAAACCAGATGCTCAACGGCGGCAGCTTTTACGACTATTACCGCACTCGTGATGGCCGCTGGCTGTCGGTGGGCAGTCTTGAACCTGCATTCATGCGGCAGCTCTGCGCGGCGCTGGGGCGCCCGGAACTGGTGGCACAGGGTTTGTCGCCCGAGCCCGAACAGCAGCAGGCGCTCAAGCTGGAGTTGCAGATTGAGTTCGAGAAACATGCCTTTACCGAGTTGTGCGAGTTGTTCGCAGGTGTCGATGCCTGTGTCGAGCCGGTGCTCAGCCTGGCCGAGGCCTTCGAGCATCCCCAGTTGAAAGCGCGGGAACTGGTCAGCCAGGTGCCTCGGGTCGATGGCAGTACGCAGTCGCAGATGGCCTGTCCGTTGAAGTTTTCAGATGGATTACCCGAGCCTCGGCATATTGGTGCGCAGTTGGGCGCGCATACCGATGAGGTTTTGAGGGAGTTGGGGTATAGCGTTCAGGAGATTGAAGAGCTGCGTAGTGCCAGGGTGATTGGTTAGCGCCCTCGCGCTGAGGCCGGTGGAGCTATTAGAGAGAGGGTGAGAAGTCGACAGCTTCACTCCACCCGCATTTCCCCACTGAACACCAGTGTATGCCGGCACCTGCGGCACAGATAACGCCGGCCCTGTTTGACCAGGCTGTGGCGTTGGGCCGAGAACGGGAAGTCGCTGTCAGCGCAAGGACAGCGGTAGATGTAACGGGTCACGTTGCGGCGCTTGATCGCGTAGGTGTGGCAGCGGTTGGGCGGCAACTCGTACACACCGCGCATGATCAATTGCCACTCTTCGCCATGGGGCTGGATGCGCTCGCCGAACAGCTGATGGGCGATCAGGTGCGCGACTTCGTGGGCCACGGTCTGCTTGAGGAAGTCTTCGCTGTTTTCCCGGTACAGTTGCGGGTTGAAACGCAGCAGATTTTCGTGCAAATGCGCGACGCCGGCTTTCTGGCCGCGCAACTTGAGGCTGACCGCGGGGCGTTTGAAAGGTCGTTTGAAAAAGGATTCGGCTTGTTGGAAGCAGTGTTCGACGCGGGTATTGAGTTGCTCGGGCATGCTGTACGGATCTCCAGAGGTGCCGAGTATGCCGCAAACCACGCGCATTCCGAATCGCTCAGGCGCCGAATGGTCAGCGTATCAATAGAAGGCCGCCTTGCGGCGGCCTGTTGTGTTGGCAGAATTCTATTTTTTTTTTGTGACGATGTCAGTTGCCCGCGTCAGTTGGTATAGACCGGACCAACGCCCAGGCCCCAGACAATCACGGTGAAAGCCATGATCGCGACCAGCACGACCAGCCCTACGGCCAGCACCGAGCTTGAGAAGAGAAAACCCTCATCCGATGGAATGTTCATGAAGGTCGGCAAGCCCACATACAGCAGATACACCGTGTAGCAAATGGCCGCAGTACCGACGAACATTCCCAGCCACATGTGCGGGTACAGCGCCGCAAGACCTCCGACAAACAGCGGCGTAGCGGTGTAGGTGGCAAACGCGACGCAACGGGCCAGACTCGGACTGGCATCATAGGTACGCGCCATCCAGTGAACGAAGGCGCCCATCACGGCCACGCCGCCGAGCATGGCCAGATAGGACATGATCGTCATCCACAGTGCACTTTCCTGAGTGAGCATGACTGGAGCGCGGCTACCGATGACCCAGCCGACACGAGTGGTACCGATAAAGGCTGAAATCGCTGGAATCGCTGCGAGAATCAGCGTGTGGGTGAGGTACATGTGGCTGATGCTTTCCTCTGCATCGCCACGGATTTCTCGCCATTCTTGATCAGGGTGGGTGAAGAGCCCCACAACGTGATGGATCATGCCATTCACTCCTTTTGCTATTACCATCGCCCCCCAAACGGAGCGCCTACGGGCCAGGCGGCCGAAGTAAGTAAAGGTCTCTATATGTGTACGACCTTATGTCGCAGTATAGGAAGGAGTTGCCGGCAAAGGTGCGGCCCTTTAGAGCAAATCGCGCTGTAAACGCGAGGCTTAATCGCTGCATCTTCTGGAAACATGCAGGTTCTGTGGCGAGGGAGCTTGTCCTGCATCTATGGTTACCCCCTCGCCACAGGGCGTGCGCCAGCCTTACCGGGTTTACTCATGGGCAGACTCTTCGCCCACGCAGAGTTTTTGCGTAAAATGCCGGCCTTTCGTCATACCTCGCGGATTTCAAGCGCCATGGGCACTCTTACGGTCAACCAGAACAAACTGCAGAAACGCCTTCGCCGGCAGGCCGGTGAAGCCGTCGCCGATTTCAACATGATCGAAGAGGGCGACAAGGTCATGGTCTGCCTGTCCGGCGGCAAGGACAGCTACACCATGCTCGACGTGCTGATGCATCTGCAGAAAGTTGCACCGATCAAGTTCGAGATCGTCGCGGTGAACATGGACCAGAAGCAGCCGGGCTTTCCAGAGCACGTGTTGCCGGCCTACTTGAAAGAGCTGGGTGTGGAATATCACATCGTCGAAAAAGACACGTATTCGGTGGTCAAGGAACTCATTCCTGAAGGCAAGACCACCTGCTCGCTGTGTTCACGCCTGCGCCGCGGCACGTTGTATACCTTTGCCGATGAAATCGGCGCGACCAAAATGGCCCTCGGTCATCACCGCGACGACATCGTCGAGACCTTCTTCCTCAACATGTTCTACAACGGCTCGTTGAAGGCCATGCCGCCCAAACTGCGTGCCGATGACGGTCGTAACGTGGTGATCCGGCCGCTGGCGTACTGCAACGAGAAAGACATCCAGGCGTATTCCGACTTCAAGCAATTCCCGATCATCCCGTGCAACCTCTGTGGTTCTCAGGAAAACCTGCAACGTCAGGTGGTCAAGGAAATGCTTCAGGAATGGGAGCGCAAGACCCCGGGTCGGACCGAAAGCATCTTCCGCAGCTTGCAGAACGTTATCCCTTCGCAGTTGGCGGACCGTAACCTGTTCGACTTCACCAACCTGCGGATCGACGAAACCGCAGCTTCGCGGTTCGTCAATGTGCTGAACCTCTGATGGATCGAGAGGCCTGCCAGGCCTCTCGATTTATCACTCAAGGGGTCGTTGCTTTGGGGAGAAACGCAACGCTGCCGTAGTCACGATTGTGGAACATCCGCTCACCATTGTTAGGTTTAGTGAGAATCACCTGATGGTCGGCGGTCAGGTAGTTCAGCGGCAGCTTATCCGCATCCTTATATTGCGCGATGATGATCGTGCGCTGCGGATCCCAGCGCTGACCGCTGTTTTTTTCCAGCCATGCCATGAGGGTTGCGCTATCGCCTTCACGCGGAAAGTCGTCGGTATCGCGAACGTAATAGTACGGTGCCCCCTGATTCTGGATGTACATAGGCAGTTTGTTATCAACCTCGACCATCACCATGCGCCACTGATTCCAGGGCGCACTCTTGCTGGCCTCGGCGCGTACGTCCGCGCTGAACTGGACGACCCCGCCGCCGAGATTGGTCCACGGGTAGATGATGCCCAGTACCACGATCAGCAGCGCCGCTGCCGCACCGAAGCCCTTTTTCCAACCAGGGCCGCTGACCTTGCCGGCGGCGCGTTTTTCGTCAATTCGGCGGGTGACCCACCAGGCCGCTAACAGTTGGGCGAACGGCACCAGTGGCAACACATAGTAACTACGCCGGCTGCCGCTGGCGGTGAAGAACAGGAACAACAGGCCCAGGCCCCAGATCAGCCAGCGGGTGTTGGGTTCGGTTTGCCGCCAATTGCGTACCGCCAGCCACAGCCCGAGTATCCAGAACGGCGCCCAAGGCAATGTATAGACCGGGAGGTAGATCAGATAGGTGTAGATCGGTCCGAACTGGTCGAACGGCTGGAAGAAACGCACCACGTTTTCCCGGAACACCAGGCCCAGGCCGCTCGCGCCGTAAGTGGGGGCGCCGTAGAGGTGCGAGAGTATGAACGGCACCATGTACACCAGGCCGGCGATCAACACGGCCAGGCACAGTCGCAGGTTGAGGTGGCGCTTCCAGCGATTCTCGCTGAGCAGGTGCGGCAACAGCACCAACCCCGGCAAAATGAAGCCGATCAGACCCTTGAGCAGCGAGGTCGCTGCCAGCAGCAGGAAGAACACGGTGTAGCGGCCCAGTCGGGTGTCATCCGGGTCGCGCCAGTACCACCAGACGGCTGCGAGTATGCCGAAAACAGTCAGGATATCGGCCGTCGCAACCCGTGCCCAAAAGATGAAATAGAAGGTTGTCGCCAGCATCCACCCGGCGATCAGGCCGGTGCCTTTGCGAAACAGCTGCTCGCCCATCAGATAGATCAGCCAGATACTCAGCCAGGCGGCGATGACCGAAGTCAGGCGTAGTGACCAATTACCCAGCCCGCCCATCAGCCAGGCAGTGGCGGTAATCAGCCAGTAAGAGGGGAGTGGTTTGTCGTAATACGGCATGCCTTTGAGGTAGGGATCGAAGTAGTTACCCGTCTGCATCATTTGCAGCGAGATGTTCGCCCAGCGGGTTTCCGCCCCCCAGAGCTCTCTCGTCCCCAAACCCAACAACAGAAGCAGTGCTGATACGCCGAGCAACAGCACCAGCGCTTTCTTGTCGCTGTTCCATAGCTTCATATGAGTATTTCCAAGGGCGACAAATGGGCCCGTCCAGAGTGAAGGCCCCCATGGGGGGCCGTGAATGATAGATGCGCCAAGGCTAAGCAGTTCGTCATGTATTCGATTCGTCAGGGATATGCGAAAGCCGTGTCATCGGGAATCAGGCAAGGTCATGGCTGACTCTGAGGGAAGATCAGAATCACGAGATTGCCCTGCTCGTAACGCTTGCCGCCCACGGGCAGCAGTTCGACCTCCTGTATTTCCTCCACGTTCTTGACTCGCATGACCACGCCAACCGAGCCTTGTTTGAGGGCATCGGTCATCCATTGCTGGACGCTCTTGGTGTCAACCAGACGGTTGACCGAGTCAGGATAAGTCAGGCCGTATTTCAGTTCGCCAGCGGTGTTAAACAACTCGACTTCAGGACGCTTCAGGCTCCAGGCAAGAGCAGACGCGGCCCCCAGATCGTTACTCAGCAGTTTTGTGGTTTGCTTGAGTTCTTCGATGTGTTCGTTGATGAACTGGTCGGGCATCTTGTTATGAACAATGCTGTTGGGCATGCCGGCAGGCAACAAGGCGATCAGCAGCCAGATGCCCAGGGCTGGTGCGGCCCACATGGTCAATGGTCTGACGGCCTGCAGCATGTTGGCCATGATCCAGCCCATCAATACGATGAATGTCAGCGACAGGCTCATCATTTCTTGCTGCCCGTAAACCGGCTTGGTCAATTGCAGATAGATCAGCGCGAGCAGCGAAACCGTACCGATGACAAGATTGAGCAACCCATTGATACGGATAGCGCGGCCTTGTGTTTGTGTGATCCGGTCGATCAATGTGTTGCCCATCAGCACCGCCAGCGGCAGCAGGCACGGCATGATGTAAGTCGGCAGTTTGCCTCGGCTAAGGCTGAAAAATGCCAGCGGCAGCACCAGCCAAAGCAGCAGGAAACCGGTGCCCGCTTGCTGTTTGCTCTTCCACGCTTGCGTGAACGTAGAAGGCAGCAATGCCGCCCAGGGCAGGCTGGAGACCACTAGCATCGGCAGGTAGAACCACCATGGGCGAGTGTGCTGGGCATCCTCTGCGGAGAAGCGACGAATGTGTTCATTCCAGAAGAAAAACCTCCAGAAGTCGGGTTCGTGAGCATGAATGCTCAGCACCCAGGGCAAGCTGACGATGATTGCAACGATGACGGCCAGCGGACCGTAGCGCAGCAGTTCCCCCAGGCGCCGTTGCCAGAGCATATAGGGCAGGGCGATCAACGCCGGCAGCAGCCAGGCGAGAAACCCCTTGGTCATGAAGCCCATGCCGCAGGCGAAGCCAAGTACCGCCCATGACGTCAATCGGGCCCGCTGTGTGGTGCTGTCAATAGCAAACCACAACGCCACCAGGCTCAAGTTGACCCACAAAGTGAATTGCGGATCGAGATTGGAGTACCCGGCTTGACCGGCGATGAGGCCGAAGCTCATGTAAAGCAAGGCCGAAGCAAAACTCTTGCGCGGATCATTCCAGAGGCGTCGGGCGATCAGGTACGTCAACAGCACGCTCAGCCCGGTGCTCACAGCAGAAGCGATGCGGACTCCGAACAGGTTATCGCCGAATATCGCCTGGCCGATGGCAATCATCCAATAGCCGGCGATAGGCTTCTCGAAATAACGAATGCCCATGAAGTGCGGGGAAACCCAATCGCCGCTCAGCAGCATCTCCTGGCTGATTTGGGCATAACGGGGTTCGTCTGGAATCCACAGCCCGTGAGAAGCCAGTGGCAGAAGATAGAACAGGCCAAAGGCCAGCAGCAGTAATGGCAACGCCCAACGTCTAATCATGCGCTTTGTGCTCCCAGGCAGTCTTTGTGATCGTTCAGGGCGCTGCATGGCAGCAGACCCTTGGGCAAACTGTCGATGCGTGTTGGCAGCAGGTTGCCGAAGAAATGAAGATGAGTGTCACGCTGACCGGTGTGGGTCACCAGTGGGCGAAAATCGTTAGCCATCAGAATCCGTTCTACCTCTGCATATGTTGTTTTAGAATTTTGGTGTTCTGCTGCTCAGACCTTTAAAGGCATGCCTGACGCCTGAATGTGCCACAGACTAAAGGTTCGACTTACTCAAGAGAACTCAAGCGTCAAAACAAAAAAGTCGGGTGGCTCAGCGCAAATAATTGCGTTTCCAGAGCATGTGCTCGCAACCTGCGAGTTTCGTTGCGGCGCATGTCTACGAATAAGCGATCATTGAAGTTGCTGTCGTAACGCGGTTGTTAGTAGCGATTCCTGAGGCGTCGAATAAAGTCTGGCACGTCCGGTCCGCCATTTTACTGATGGGGCATGATTGTGCAGCGATTAAAAATAGTAACAAATTATTTGGCGACTTTTTTTAGTGTGGACGCCCAATCTTGCTCATTCATGACACCCAGCACATTTAGTTGGCCGCCCGCTCCGACAGAGACGAATAGGGAACTGGTGTACTCACTTGTAGGCGCATGTTTAAAACCCAACTGACTTTCGAGGTCGCTGATGCATCCACTGTGGGTAACCAACACAAGATTGCGATGGGCGACTTTATGGGCGAGCGCGTCATCTGACAGGGGCTTGCCGCAGCTGGCCAGCCAGTCTTGAGCGGCGGCTGCTTGTCCGAACATGGACTGCGCTGTCTGCAATGTGCGGGTCGCCGGGCTGCTGAGTACATCGGCGTTCACCATCCCGATGGTCTGGAAGGCTTTACCCACTTCTGCCGCGGCGATGCTGCCGACACGGGTGATGCCGTCTGCCGGGCCGAGGCAGGGATTACTGGAACGGTCGCAGCGTTCAGCATGTCTGACCAGTACGATAACGTCTCCGGCCTTCCAGTGTTCATAAACACCAGCGGTGTTCATGTGGTTTCCCTCTCCCAGGTTCAACGGCGTTTTTGGCCATAACACGAATCCGGTGGCCAGAATCATGCTGACCGTGGCGATGCCAGCCCCAAGTAGCAGCTTCTTGAGTCTGGTTGTCATGACTCGTTTCGATGGCGACCCGGCCGGGACAGAATTAACCACATTGTTCACCCTTGTATGATTTTCAAACGAAAACTTTCAGTGCGCGCGAAGACCCTGGACAGTGACCTGAACGCAAATCTAGGGCAAGCCAGGTGGGGGATTGGTGAAAGGAATGTGAAAAATTTGGAGGGGGCAGGCTTCCCTTGTGACAGGGAAGCCTTATTCAGGGAGGGGCTGAAGTTTGGTGTGATGACACATCCGCTCTAGTTCATTTTGCTGTGGAAATCACGTTTGAAGTTGACGATATCTAACAGGCTGCCAGAAATGAGCGGGGAGTTTGCAAAATGGAAAGTATCGAGACCGGGAGCGATTGGTTTAGCGCACTGGCGAAGGAGATCTCAGCGGGTGCACTGCCGCGTACTTGTTTACAAAAGGGCAGTGCACCCTGAACGGTTTCCAGGTGGCCGGGTTTGATCGCGGATCAATGGTTTACCGTATAAGCCAGCATGGCGGATAACTGACAGAGTGGCCGTCCGCTTTCGCTATGCCAGAGGTTGAAAACCTCTTGTACCTTCGCCTGGTCCCGCTTGCTGCCCGGAACTTTGTCGATAATGTTCTGGGCGTTCAGCGCAGCAACCACGTCGAATGTCGGAATGAACGTGTCTTTACCGACCATTCGCAGGAACCTCGGCGCCGAGAGACCACCCAGTTGGCTTCCATGTTTGGCAAGATATTGCCAGAGGCCAACGATATCGGTCGTGGGCCAGTCAGCAATGAAGGCCCCAAAGCTGCCATGTTCATGAGCAATATCGAGGATCAGTTGAGCATTGCGCGGTACGCTTTTGAGCTTGCCTAAATGCCTGATGATGCGTGCGTCCTGCATCAGGCGTTCAAGATGTTCAGCCCCCATCAACACGACTTTTTCCGGATCAAACCCAAAGAAAACCTGCTCGAACGCCGGCCATTTTGCATCCACCAGACTGTGCTTCAATCCGGCACGGAAAACTCTTAACGCCAAGGTCGATAAATAGCGATCGTCGCTGATTTTTCTCAATTGTTGGGCAGATGCAGGGGAGGGCAGGTGTGCCTCCAGGGCCGCCACTGAACCGAAGCGATTGAGACAATATTCGTTTAACCATTTGTAGTCGTGCATGCCCTCTCCTGACTGGATAGCGATTGCCGCAAGCTCTCAGGCTTTAATAAATAAGGCTTTAGATAGGAAGTCGGGTCGTCGATGGTGGTTGGTCCGGCGACTCTCATCTATCAAGCCAGCGCTTCACCTTCCCCCGCCAGCTTGCGATTGAGCTGAAACCGCCAGCGCACATACAGTAGCGCGCTGCAGAACACGGCCAGGCTCGCGGTCATTTCCAGCAGACCGAACATCTGTCGATTCGGATCGTAGGCGGCCAATGCGCCTTTGATGAAATACAGGTTCACCACAAAGCACATCCATGAATGCCCACGGGCGCTGCCGCTGAGCATGCCCGGTGTCAGTAGAAGCAAAGGCACCAGCTCGATCAGCAGGATCACCCAGGGTCTCGCGCCATGCAGGTCGGCGATGATCAGGTAGTACGCACACAACAGGCCGATCAAACCGAGAAAGCACAGCAGGCTCAATACTCGGGCTACCCGTACGCGTGGTTCCAGCCACTCGATTGAGGGCAGGATCTTGGGCTTTTTAGCCACGGCTGCTCTCCAGTTGCCGGGCGGTTTTCGCCAGGCGCAGGCCCAACGCCCGGCACAAGGCGACTTCGTGCTCGTTCAGCGGGCTTTTGCCATCGGCGCCAGCGTGGTGACTGGCGCCGTAAGGCGTACCGCCGCCGCGGGTTTCCAGCAGAGCTGATTCGCTGTAGGGCAGGCCGGTGATCAGCATGCCGTGGTGCAGCAACGGCAGCATCATCGACAGCAAGGTGGTTTCCTGGCCGCCGTGCAGGCTGGCGGTGGAGGTGAAGACTCCGGCCGGTTTGCCTACCAGTGCACCGGTCAGCCACAAGTTGCTGGTGCCGTCCAGGAAGTACTTCAACGGTGCGGCCATATTGCCGAAGCGGGTCGGGCTACCAAGGGCCAGACCCGAGCAGTTTTTCAGATCGTCGAGGCTGGCATACAAGGCGCCTTCGTCCGGGATGCTCGGCGCTACCGCTTCGCATTCAGTGGAGATCGACGGTACCGTTCGCAGGCGAGCTTCCAGACCGCCTTGTTCGATACCACGGGCAATCTGTCGGGCCATTTCGTTGGTCGAACCGCTGCGGCTGTAATACAGAACCAGAATATACGGCGCAGTCACGGCAGGATCTCCAGCACTTTCTCCGGCGGACGGCCGATCACGGCCTTGTCGCCGACTTGCAGAATTGGTCGCTCGATGAGTTTCGGGTGCGCGGCCATGGCGGCGATCAGCTGTGCCTCGGTCAGGCTGCTGTCCGCCAGGTTGAGGGTCTTGTACTCGTCTTCGCCGGTGCGCAGCAGCTGGCGGGCGCTAACACCCAGTTTGCCCAGCAGGCTTTGCAGTTGTGCGGCATCGAGCGGGGTTTCCAGGTAGAGCACTACGGTCGGGGCCAGGCCACGAGCTTGCAGCAGTTCCAGTGCACCGCGGGATTTCGAGCAGCGCGGGTTGTGATAAAGCGTCAGATCGGTCATGTGCGGGTCGCATCTTGCGTAAAGTGGCGGCTATTCTACCTGTGTGGCGAGCAGTCCTGAACCTTGGGAGGCGATGGGTCGCAGTCAAAGTGGATTCAGAACCAATCTTTTCAAAGGACCAAGACATGACAAGGCGACTGGCGGCGGTATTGGCGATCATCACAACCTTGCTGCTCGGCGGCTGCGGCAATGATTACGGCGTCGATCAGCAGGGGCAGAAGATCGCGTCCGAGCGTCTGGACAAACAATGGGTGGTGATCAATTACTGGGCTGAATGGTGTGGCCCTTGCCGAACAGAGATTCCCGAGTTGAATGTCCTGGCTGAGCAATTGAAGGGTAAGTCGATCGGTGTGTTTGGGGTCAACTTCGACAATGTGCAGGGGGAGGAGCTGAAGAAGGCCAGTGAAGCGCTGGGGATCAAGTTCACCGTGCTGGCCCAGGACCCGGCCGATTTTTTCGAGTTGCCGCGCAGTGAGGCATTGCCGGTGACCTACATCATTGATAACAAGGGCAAAGTGCGTGAGCAGTTGATGGGTGAGCAAACGGCGGCGGGAGTGATGGCAAAGCTTACGGCGTTGCAGGCGAAAAACTGAAGAGTCTAATGGGAACAACATAGATCTCTGTAGGAGCGAGCTTGCTCGCGATGGTCGTAAACGATAACGCGTACTCATTGAAGAAACGCGTCAAGTTCATCGCGAGCAAGTTCGCTCCTGCAGGTACAGGGATTGTTGTATCAGCCCTCTTCCAGCCACCAACGCAGCGGCTTGCCTTCAGCCGGCCAGAAACGTACTTGCTCGATCGGCGAGATGTCCCAGCGTTGCACGGTTTCCAGTGCCAGCAGGAAGCGTTTTTCTTGCTCCATCAATGCCGGCGCGCACATTTTGCGGGTGCTGCCGACCTTGCCAAAGCTGAGTTTGTCGCCGTCCAGGGTGTAAGGCGCAAACCAGTGATTGCAGCCGCCATTGCCATAGGCCCGACCGTCTTCACCGAGGGTGATGGTCAGGTGGCTGTTGTCGATCAGCGGGCGTTCGCCGATCCACTCCAGAATGTAGCTGTGATCCTGTTGCAGTTTCACTGGCTCAGCAGCGCATCCCAACAGGCTGGCACCGACCATCCCCATCATGGTCAGATGTTTCATTAGCCTGGCTCCTGGCATTTGCGGCACAGGTGCTTCTCGCCTTTGCTTACCCAGCCAAGCTCGGCTATGCGCGCTGTGGCGGCAGGCTTTTGTGCGTTGTTGCCGAGTTTGGCGTCAACCGCGAACTCGAAGTTCAGCTCGGCTGAACAGCTGTCGCAGTTGACCTGCCACGTGTGAATCGCCAGTTCACCGAACACCGGACCACGGGCCACAGCGACCCATTGGCCGATCGGGTTGATCAGGTGACGGACTTTTTCTACGGTCAGGCGCATGGACAAGTCCTTGCTGCCTTTGAGGGTGACCACCAGGACGTCATCGTTCTGTATCGAGCCGCCGTTACCGGTGACTTGATAACGACCCGGCACTAAGGCGCGGCATTCGATCAGGGTGTGTTGCGGGCTCATCAGGCTGTAGCGGAAATCGTGTTCGACCATGGGTCCTCCAAGTATGGGCGGTATGCTAGCACGCGGACGAATCCAGCATGGCCCGGGCTTGTGACCTTCGATCAGGCAGTCGACCCGTGGCTTGGCCTTACACCTGGTTCTGTGGTGTGCCCGCCGCCCAGGCGGTAATGTTCTGCAAGGTGGTTGCGGCAATCGCGGCCAGGGCTTCGCGGGTCAAAAAGGCCTGGTGGGCGGTGACGATGACATTCGGGAACGTCAGCAGGCGCGCCAGTACATCGTCTTGCAGCGGCAGATCAGAGCGATCCTCGAAGAACAGTTGTGCTTCTTCCTCGTACACATCCAGACCCAGATAGCCCAGTTGGCCGATTTTCAGTGCGTCGATCAGTGCCGGTGTGTCCACCAAGCCACCTCGGCCGGTGTTGATCAACATCGCGCCCGGTCGCAAATGGGCCAGTGACTGACTGTTGATCAGGTGTTTGCTTTCAGTCGTCAGCGGGCAATGCAGGCTGATGATCTGAGCTTGCGCCAACAACTCGGGCAGGCTCAGATATCGGGCACCGAGGGCTTCCACCTGCGGGTTGGGATACGGATCGTACGCCAGTAGCTGGCAGCCAAACCCGGCCATGATTTTGGCGAAATTGGTGCCGATCTGGCCGGTGCCGACCACGCCGACGGATTTGCCCGCCAGGTCGAAACCAGTCAGGCCGTGCAGGCTGAAATCACCTTCGCGGGTCCGGTTGTAAGCGCGATGCAAGCGTCGGTTCAGCGCCAGAATCAAGGCTACGGCATGTTCGGCCACCGCGTGGGGTGAGTAGGCCGGAACCCGGACGATGCTCAGCCCCAGGCGTTTGGCTGCTGGCAGGTCGACATGGTTGTAGCCGGCCGAGCGCAGGGCGATCAAGCGGGTGCCGCCGGCCGCCAGCTGCTCGAGCACCGGCGCGCTGAGGTCGTCATTGATGAAGGCGCAGACCACTTCGTGGTGCTCAGCCAGAGCCGCCGTGTCCAGGCTCAGCCGTGCCGATTGAAACTGTAACTCGACATCGGCCGGTTGCTCGGTACCGAGGAAACTGTCGCGATCATAGGTCTGGCAGCTAAAGAGAATCGTGCGCATGGCTTCATCCTTGTTTGCAGGTGCGATGAGCTTAACGTTCACCTGCATTGCCCGTATTGCCGTGGGTCAAGCGCCGATGCGGGCTTCGGTAGCCAGGCGGTTGATGGCTCGGTCCAGTTCATCCAGAGCGGCAAAGGCCTTTTGGTCCTCCTGCTTGAGCAGGGTTTCACTGCGCAGGCAGGCTGCTCGCAGTTGCGGTACGCCACAGTAGCGGGTGGCACCGTGCAGGCGATGGACCCGCTCGATCAGCGCATTCTGGTCTTTGGCTTCCCGGGCGACACGGATGGCTTCACGGTCAGCCTCCAGAGAGGCGAGCAACATCGCCAGCATATCGGCAGCCAGATCGGCTTTGCCGGCGGCCAGGCGCAGTCCTTCTTCATGATCGAGCACCAGCAACTCGGTGCTATTGCCGTAGGGCTCGCCGGCGCGCTCCGGCCCATGATTGCGCAGTGCAAGGCCGGTCCACTTCAACACTACCTGGGCCAGTTGGCGCTCACTGATGGGTTTGGTCAGGTAGTCGTCCATCCCGCTTTGCAGCAGGGCGCGTTTTTCATTGGCCATGGCATGGGCGGTCAGAGCAACGATCGGTAGCGGGGTGCTATGACGCTCGCTTTCCCAGTGTCGAATCACTTCGGTGGTCTGGCGGCCGTCCATCCCGGGCATCTGAACGTCCATCAGGATCAGATCGAAGGCCTGCTTCTGCACTGCCTTGACCGCGGCATCGCCGCTCTCCAACGCGAGCACCTTGGCCCCCATGTCTTCAAGCAGGGTTTGCACCAGTAACAGGTTGGCGGGGTTGTCATCGACGCAGAGCACTTTCGGCGCACGGCTGGAAATGGGCTCGCCGGGCTCGTTGCGCATCGGGCGCGGATTGACCAGGTCGGACAAGGCTCGGCGCAGCTTGCGGGTGCAGGCCGGTTTGGCCTGCAATTGACTATGGGGATTGGGCACCGAGAGATGAAACAGCGTCTGCTCAGTGGTCGGGCATAGCACCAGCACTTTGCAACCCAAATGTTCGAGGTCCCAGATATGTTGGTTGAGGCGTTCGGGCGGCATGTCTTTGGTGGTGATGCCAAGCACCGCCAGGTCGATCGCCTCATCGGTCTGATGGGTGCCGGTGATGCCGTTGGTCAACGCTTCCAGGGTATTGAACGGGGTGACTTCCAGGCCGCAGTCTTCCAGTTGATGCTGCAAGGCCTGGCGGGCCAGTTCGTGGTTCTCCAGCACAGCGACGCGGCGACCGAGCAGTGGCGCAGACGGCAGGTCTTCGGCGTCGTCGCGGGCTTTCGGCAGACTCAGGCTGATCCAGAACTCGGATCCTTCGCCGGGCGTGCTGTCGACACCGATCTCGCCGCCCATTTGTTCGATCAGGCGTTTGGAAATCACCAGGCCCAGACCGGTGCCGCCGGGTTGTCGGGACAGCGAGTTGTCAGCCTGGCTGAACGCTTGAAACAAGGCGCGCACGTCTTGATTGGACAGGCCGATACCGGTGTCTTGAATGCTGATGCGCAGTTGCACGCTGTCTTCATGCTCTTCTTCGAGCATGGCGCGGGCGACGATGGTGCCCTCGCGAGTGAATTTGATTGCGTTGCTCACCAGGTTGGTGAGGATCTGTTTGAGGCGCAGGGGATCACCGACCAGCGACAATGGGGTATCGCGGTAGACCAGACTCACCAGTTCAAGCTCCTTGGCATGGGCCGCCGGGGCGAGGATGGTCAGGGTGTCCTGCAGCAGGTCTCGCAGGTTGAAGGGAATGCTGTCGAGCACCAGCTTGCCGGCCTCGATTTTCGAGAAGTCGAGAATCTCGTTGATGATCCCCAGCAGGCTGTCGGCGGACTTCTCGATGGTGCCCAGGTAATCCAGCTGACGAGGTGTCAACTCACTTTTCTGCAGCAGATGGGTGAAGCCGAGGATGCCATTGAGGGGCGTGCGGATCTCGTGGCTCATGTTGGCCAGGAACTCGGATTTGATCCGGCTTGCTTCCAGCGCCTCTTTACGTGCCAGGTCCAGTTCGATGTTCTGGATTTCGATAGTCTCCAGGTTCTGCCGAACGTCTTCAGTGGCCTGGTCGATGCTGTGTTGCAATTCTTCCTGGGCGTTTTGCAGAGTGCCAGCCATGCGGTTGATGCCTGATGCCAGTTCATCCAGCTCCTGGCTGCCGAGTGCCGGCAGGCGGGTCTCCAGGTTACCTTCCTTGAGTTGCGCAACAGCGTGTTTGATCAGACTGAGCGGCGTATTGATTGTGCGGCTTATGCGCAGCGCCAGCAGGGCCGTGCCGGCAAGGCCCGCGGCGATCAATAGCAGGCTGGCGAACAGGCTGCGGTAACCGCGCAGCAGCATGCCGTTGTGGGACAGTTCAAGCTCCACCCAGCCCAATAAGCGGTCGGACTCATCAGGGATCAGGTCACCGGCGAGGTTGCGGTGTCGGCCGAACACCGGCAATAGGTAGCGCGTCGCGTCACTGCCGGTGCGTTGCAGCATGTGGGGGCTGTTACCGATCGGTGGCTGATTGAGCATGCTCGGGCCCGCATGGGCCAGTGGCGTGCGGTCGGGAGCGAGAAAGGATACGGCGCGAACATCCGTCTGTTCCAGGGATTGGGTCGCGATGCGTTCCAGTAAATCCGAGTTGTTATGGCCCATCGCAGGGGCCACCAGCGGTGCCAGTTGTTCGGCGATCATCTCGCCATGTTGCAGGAGCTGGGTTTGCAGGTCGGACTGCTGCATCCACGTGAAATAGCCGCCCAGCACCAATGCCATCAAGCTGGTCGGCAACAGGCTCAACAACAGCACGCGGCCTTTTATCCCCAGTTTCTTAAGCACGCAACTCTCCTGCTACCACGCCATTTTGAATGACAGACGAATGACTGATGCGCACATCCGGTACGCGCCACCTGCGCAGTGTAGCCATTTGCTTGCGGGCAATCTTTGTAAATTAACGCCGCCGCCAGTCGGCATATGCAAATGCCATACCTTTAATGAGCGAGCTTGCTCGCGATAGCGGTCTGTCAGGCGGCACAAATCCCACGCTTATATCCATATGCCATAAGCCCCATACTTTGCGTGATATGGCCCGCGCACGTTTGCCGGTATGATAGGCGTCCCCGCAGTCTGGATTGCGAATACGCCATGACCTTGCAGTACCCAACCATCGCCGATTGCGTCGGCAACACCCCGCTAGTCCGTTTGCAACGCCTGCCCGGCGTCACCAGCAATACCCTGCTGCTCAAACTTGAGGGGAATAACCCAGCGGGTTCGGTCAAGGACCGTCCGGCGCTGTCGATGATCACCCGTGCGGAGTTGCGTGGGCAGATCCATGCCGGCGATACGCTGATCGAAGCGACCTCGGGCAATACCGGGATCGCCTTGGCGATGGCCGCGGCAATCAAGGGTTACAAGATGATCCTGATCATGCCCGGCAACGCCAGTGTCGAGCGCAAGGCAGCAATGACCGCCTATGGCGCCGAACTGATTCTGGTCACACAGGAAGAGGGTATGGAAGGCGCTCGTGACCTCGCCGAGCGGATGCAGGCCGAGGGTCGCGGCAAGGTGCTCGACCAGTTCGCCAACATTGATAACCCCGAGGCGCACTACACCGGTACCGGCCCGGAAATCTGGCGCCAGACCCAGGGCAGCATCACCCATTTCATCAGCTCCATGGGCACCACCGGCACCATCATGGGCGTTTCGCGCTACCTGAAGGAACAGAACCCGGCGGTGCAGATCGTTGGCCTGCAACCGATGGAAGGCTCGGCCATTCCCGGTATCCGCCGCTGGCCGCAAGAATACTTGCCGAAGATCTACCAGGCCGATCGGGTCGACCGGATAGTCGACATGGCCCAAAGCGAAGCCGAAGACGTGACCCGTCGACTGGCCCGCGAAGAAGGTATTTTCTGTGGTGTGTCCTCGGGCGGTGCCGTAGCGGCGATGCTGCGGCTGTCCCAGGAAGTCGAAAACGCGGTGATGGTCGCGATCATTTGTGACCGTGGCGACCGTTACCTGTCGACCGGCATTTTCGACGCGCCCAACTGATGGCCAGGCAAGAGAGAGGCCTGCGCTTCCAGCCCACTGGCGGCAGCAAGGCCGCGCAAGTCCCGACCGGCAAAAAGCAGCGCCTGACCATCGAGCGCCTGGCTAATGACGGTCGCGGTATCGCGTTTTTCGAAGGTCGCACCTGGTTCGTCATCGGCGCTCTGGCCGGTGAAGACGTCGAAGCGCGGGTCCTGGGTGCCCACGGCAAAGTTGTCGAAGCACGTACCGAGCGGGTATTGCAGGCCAGTGAATTGCGCCGTCCGGCACCGTGCGCTCATGCCGGGCGCTGCGGTGGTTGTAGCGTTCAGCATCTACCCCACAACGAACAACTTGCCCTGAAACAGCGCATGCTCGCCGAGCAGTTGTCGCGGGTTGCAGGGGTCGAGCCCGAGGAGTGGGCCGCTCCCTTGAGCGGGCCGGAATTCGGTTACCGACGTCGCGCCCGGGTGGCGGTGCGCTGGGATGCCAAGGCGAAAAAGCTCGAAGTGGGCTTTCGTGCTGCTGCCAGCCAGGACATCGTCGGCATCAATGATTGCCTGGTGTTGGTACAGCCCTTGCAACCGATCATGAAACGCTTGCCGGAGATGCTACGGCGTTTGAGCAAACCTCAGGCATTGGGCCATGTGGAGTTGTTCAGTGGTTCGGCCATCGCATTTCTGCTGCGGCACATGGCGCCACTGTCTGACGCTGATTTGACGATACTCAAAGAATTCTGCGCATTCCATGAGGCCCAGTTGTGGCTACACGGCGAAGGCGAGCCGCAACCGGTCGAGCCGGATCAGCAGCTCGGTTATCGACTGGAACAGTGGGATTTGCAACTGGCTTATCGGCCAGGGGATTTCATCCAGGTGAACGCCGGGGTCAATGAAGCGATGGTCGCTCAGGCTCTGCAATGGCTGGCGCCGAAGTCCAGTGAGCGCGTCCTCGATCTGTTCTGCGGCTTGGGTAACTTTGCTCTGCCATTGGCTCGACTGGTTAAAGAAGTGGTCGCGGTAGAAGGGGTGTCGACCATGGTCGAACGTGCCGCCGGCAATGCCACCAGCAATAATGTGCATAACGCGAAGTTTTTTCAGGCCGATTTATCCCAGCCTTTGGCTGATGCCAAATGGGCCAGCGAGGGCTTTTCTGCGGTACTCTTGGACCCACCTCGTGACGGTGCTTTTGAAGTGGTGCGCAAGCTCGCTACCCTGGGCGCAGAACGGTTGGTTTATGTGTCATGCAACCCGGCGACGCTGGCCCGTGACACGGTTGAGTTGATCAAGCAGGGCTACCGGTTAAAACGTGCCGGGATCCTCGATATGTTTCCTCAGACGGCACATGTCGAGGCCATGGCGTTATTTGAAGCGAACTAGGATGGTTCGTCTGGTCCGACTGGCCCGCTGATGCATGACCCTCGCCAGCCCAGCGAGGGACCATTGGCAACGAAGGTCAGCGATTTTGACGCATTGAATGTGCGTCGTAGGGAAGGTAAGCAAGATGGTACAGGTGAGAGCACACCAGCCGATCAACACCGACGGCAGTATCAATCTCGAGGCATGGCTCGATCATGCGGTCAGTGTCGATTTGGCGCTGGACCGTGAAGCCTTGAAAGAAGCCTGCGAGTTCGCTCGCCAGGCTGAACAGCAAGACAATGCGGCGAAGAATCTCTGGGCCGAGGGGATGTCGAGTTTCCGTACCGGTCTGGAAATCGCAGAAATTCTCGCTGACCTCAAACTGGACCAGGATTCGCTGGTGGCTGCGGTGCTTTACCGCGGTGTCCGTGAAGGGCAGATCCAGTTGCCGGTGGTCAGTCAGCGTTTTGGTCCGGTGGTGGCCAAGCTGATCGACGGCGTGCTGCGCATGGCCGCGATCAGTGCCAGTTTGAGCCCGCGCCAGTCATTGGTGCTCGGCACCCAAGGGCAGGTCGAAAACCTTCGCAAGATGCTGGTGGCCATGGTCGATGACGTTCGCGTCGCGCTGATCAAGCTGGCCGAACGCACCTGCGCGATTCGTGCGGTGAAAACCGCCGATGACGAAAAGCGCAACCGGGTCGCCCGGGAAGTTTTCGACATCTACGCGCCCCTGGCTCACCGACTTGGTATCGGGCATATCAAATGGGAGCTGGAGGATTTGTCCTTCCGCTACCTGGAGCCCGATCAGTACAAGCAGATCGCCAAATTGCTGCATGAACGTCGCCTCGATCGCGAACGTTTCATCACCGATGTGATGAACCAATTGCAGAGCGAACTGCACGCTACTGGCGTCGACGCTGACATCAGTGGCCGGGCCAAGCACATCTATTCGATCTGGCGAAAAATGCAGCGAAAGGGGCTGGAGTTCAGCCAGATCTACGACGTGCGCGCCGTTCGAGTGCTGGTGCCGGAAATGCGTGACTGCTACACCGCGCTGGGCATCGTCCATACCCTGTGGCGGCACATCCCGAAAGAGTTCGACGACTACATCGCCAACCCTAAAGAGAACGGCTATCGCTCGTTGCATACCGCGGTTATCGGTCCTGAAGGCAAGGTGCTGGAAGTCCAGATTCGTACCCATGCGATGCACGAAGAGGCCGAGCTGGGTGTTTGTGCGCACTGGCGATACAAAGGCACCGACGTTAAATCCAGCTCCAATCACTACGAAGAGAAAATCTCCTGGCTGCGTCAGGTGCTTGAGTGGCACGAGGAATTGGGGGATATCGGTGGCCTGGCCGAACAGCTGCGCGTCGATATCGAGCCGGACCGGGTTTACATCTTCACCCCGGACGGCCACGCCATCGACTTGCCCAAAGGCGCGACGCCACTGGACTTCGCCTACCGCGTGCACACCGAGATCGGTCACAACTGCCGCGGCGCCAAGATCAACGGGCGCATCGTTCCGCTCAACTACAGCCTGCAAACCGGTGAGCAGGTCGAGATCATCACCAGCAAGCACGGCACGCCGAGCCGCGACTGGCTGAACCCGAACCTGGGTTACATCACCACTTCCCGGGCCCGGGCGAAGATCGTCCACTGGTTCAAGTTACAGGCTCGTGATCAAAACGTAGCCGCCGGTAAAACCTTGCTCGAACGTGAGCTGGGACGTCTGGGCTTGCCTCAGGTTGATTTCGACAAGCTGGCCGACAAGGCCAACATGAAAACCGCCGAGGACATGTTTGCTGCGTTGGGGGCTGGCGATTTGCGCCTGGCGCAGTTGGTCAACCTGGCCCAGCAACTGGTCGAGCCGGAGCGTGGCAACGAACAGCTGGAGTTGATTCCACGCAAGGCCACCGGCTACAAACCCGGCAAGCGCGGCGACATCCAGATCCAGGGCGTAGGCAACCTGATGACTCAGATGGCCGGTTGCTGCCAGCCGCTGCCGGGGGATGCGATCGTCGGTTACATCACCCAGGGCCGGGGCGTCAGCATTCACCGTCAGGACTGTGCATCAGTGCTGCAATTGAGCGGTCGTGAGCCGGAACGGATCATTCAGGTCAGTTGGGGCCCGGTGCCGGTGTTGACCTATCCGGTCGACATCATCATTCGCGCCTATGACCGCTCTGGTTTGCTGCGCGACGTTTCGCAAGTGCTGCTCAACGAGCGGATCAACGTGCTGGCAGTCAATACCCGCTCCAACAAGGAGAACAACACAGCGTTGATGTCCTTGACCATCGAGATTCCGGGGCTGGATGCGTTGGGGCGGTTGCTCGGGAGAATTTCCCAGTTGCCGAACATCATTGAAACCCGCCGCAACCGGACGCCATGAAATGCGATCCCCTGTAGGAGCGAGCTTGCTCGCGATAGAGTTTTACCTGACACACCGCTATCGCGAGCAAGCTCGCTCCTACAGGTTGCGCAGAGACCTATAGATGTATTCACTTGAAGACTTGTTGCACCTGATGAGCCGGCTGCGGGACCCGCAGTACGGTTGTCCGTGGGATATCAAACAGACTTACGCCACGATTGTGCCCCACACCCTGGAAGAGGCCTATGAGGTTGCTGACGCCATCGAGCGCGGTGACTTCGATCACCTCCAGGGCGAGCTGGGCGATTTGTTGTTTCAGGTGGTTTATTACAGTCAGTTGGCCCGGGAAGAGGGGCGCTTCGAATTTGATGGCGTTGTCGACAGCATCACCCGCAAATTGATTCGGCGTCACCCCCATGTGTTTCCGACCGGCGATCTTTATGCGCCACTGGATGTCCCGCGGCTCGACGAAGACCAGGTCAAGCAGCGTTGGGAAGAGATCAAGGCCGAGGAGCGGGCTGAGAAGTCCCATGCCCCGGAGCAGTTGTCCTTGCTCGATGATGTGCCTGGCGCGTTGCCTGCGCTATCCCGCGCGGCGAAATTGCAGAAGCGTGCGGCTCAGGTTGGTTTCGACTGGCCCGACGCCTTGCCGGTGATCGACAAGGTCCGTGAGGAGCTCGATGAAGTGCTCGAGGCCATGGCCGATAACGACGCTGCGGCCATCGCCGATGAAGTCGGCGATCTGCTGTTTGTCGTGGTGAATCTGGCCCGGCACCTCAAGGTCGATCCGGAAACTGCCTTGCGTGGCGCCAACATCAAGTTCGAGCGACGTTTCCGATTTATCGAACAGGCATTGCGCGACACCCACCGTCCCATAGAAGATTGCACCCTCGAAGAGTTGGACGCCTTGTGGGGCGAAGCCAAACGTCAGGAAAAGAATTTGCCCAGCTGCGGCTGAGCCGTTGCCTAAGTGAGTAAGTACATGAGCCTTTCCCTTCGCGACCAGCTGCTCAAAGCAGGGCTGGTCAACCAAAAGCAGGCCAAACAGGTCGGCAAAGACAAGCAGAAACAACAGCGTTTGGCCCACAAGGGTCAGATTGAACTTGACGACTCGCAGCAGCGTGCAGCCCAGGAGGCTATGGCCGAGAAGGTCAAGCGCGACCAGGAGCTCAATCGTCAGCAGCAGGAAAAGGCCGAGCAGAAAGCCCGTGCCGCGCAGATCAAGCAATTGATCGAGGTTTCGCGCCTGCCGAAGCTGACCACCGAGGACTACTACAACTTCGTCGACGACAAAAAGGTCAAGCGCCTGTCGGTCAACACCCTGATGCGCAACAAGCTCAGCAGCGGTTCGTTGGCCATCGTCCACCATGCCGGCGGTTATGAAGTCATTCCCCGTGAGGCGGCGCTGAAGATCCAGGAGCGCGATCCTCGTCGTATCGTCCAGCTCAATACCCAGACTGAAGAAGTGGATGCGGATGATCCGTACGCGGCCTACCAGATCCCTGACGACCTGATGTGGTAAGCCCCACGGCTTGACGACAAACCCCGCTCATTGGCGTAATGCCGTTCAGTTAAGCGAATGTGGTCCACTGTAGGAGCGAGCTTGCTCGCGATGGTCGTTAACGATAACGCGTGTTTACTGGCTAAACGCGGCGCACTTAAGTCCATCGTCGGAACGCCGCCCGGAGCAAGCTCGCTCCTACAACTTCCTTAACTGAACAACATTACGCTCATTGGCGGGGTTTGTGGTTTTCCAGGCCTGTCATTTCATCGATCAGGCGTCGCGTTGCTGTTCCAGGTTTTCCAGTTCGGCCTTATAGCGGTGGGCGTCGCTCTCGGAGTGGAACATCCCCACCAGCATGTCTTGTTGATGCACGTCCCAGATCCGGATACCGGCGGCCAGGCCTTCGTGGGACATATGCGAATCGTCGCGTTCAGTTACTTTTACAGTCATCTGCGGGCTCCAATTTCTATTGATCTGCAGCAAGGCATCTGCAGGCCTTGGTTATATTATTTCTTAGCTTGCTAAGTAAATACCTCAGACTGGTAACGGTCTTGTGCAAAAAATGAAACAGTCCCGCAGCCCGCGAAAGACGCGACATCCGGTCGCAGGCCTCCGGCTTTTCTGACAAAGTTTTCATCACCGACGGCATTGTTATCGTAGGCGTCCCCCTGCTCCTGCGGGGCCTTTGCAAAAACTGCAGGCGAAAAAAAGCCCCGCATTCGCGAGGCTTATTCACTTCGATCCGGATCAGCTGCCTTTGAC
Source organism: Pseudomonas sp. GW821-FHT07G10 (assembly GCF_059418545.1). Lineage (NCBI taxonomy): Bacteria > Pseudomonadati > Pseudomonadota > Gammaproteobacteria > Pseudomonadales > Pseudomonadaceae > Pseudomonas > Pseudomonas sp. GW821-FHT07G10. The sequence continues at coordinate 36,604 of NZ_JBWKQB010000033.1, forward strand.
AGCCTTGCCATCGACCGTACCGTCCTGGAGCATGATGTTGTACTCCTTGCCGTCGGTCTCGACCTGGCGCAGGGCTACCAGAATGTAGCCCCAATCCTTGGCGAACCACATTTCGGTTATGCGCTTGTTCTGTGTCGGGTCGCGGACGCGTTCGACCTTGATCGCATCGACCGAACCTGCCTTGGTCTGGACTTTCTCAGAGCCGATCACGCGGAAGTCGTAGGTGTCTGTGTCTTCACCTTCGACCACCTGATAGCTCATGCTTTTTTTGCCGGCTGCTACATCGCGCTGCAAGGCCAGTTGATAAGTGGACTTGTCCAGCATGCCTGTGTTGAGCGGGACCTTGACCGGGTCGCCGCGATCAGTACCGGTGACCATCTTGGTGGTCCAGTCGAAGTCCAGATTGACCTTCTTGGCTTTGCCCAGACCGCCGCGTTCGAAGCGATATGACTGGGGCAGCAAGGCGTCCTTGTCCAGCTTCAGGGTGCTTTCCTCGGTCAGGCTGGCGACCAGCATGGAGGCCTTGAAATTCAAGGTCCAGGAGCCGTTGGCATTTTTCGACAGGCTGCGTTCGGCCGAACCGCTCATGGGGAGTTGCTTCCAGTCGGCGGTATAACTGGCGGAGAAAGGTTGAAGGTCCGCTGCCTGCACAACAGGCAGGGCGAGCAGAGCACAAGCGAAGAGCAGGGCACGACGCATAAAATCTCCTAGATTCGAATCAAGTGGCCGCTGGCCGCAAGTAACTGACCATCCAATAATGCACCATGTTCACCAAGCGTTAACCGACCTTCGGCAAACCAGCGCACTGCCATCGGGTAAATCCGGTGCTCCTGGACGTGGACTCGTTGCGCCAGACTCTGCGGCGAGTCGTCTAACTCTACCGGGATCACTGCCTGTACGACCAGTGGCCCGCCATCGAGTTCCTCGGTTACGAAATGCACGCTGCAGCCGTGCTCGGTGTCACCGGCCTCCAGCGCTCGCTGATGAGTGTTCAACCCTTTGTATTTGGGTAGCAGCGATGGGTGGATATTCAGCAGGCGGCCCTGGTAATGACGAACGAAATCGGCACTGAGGATGCGCATGAATCCGGCAAGGACGACGAGCTTGGGTTTAAAAGCGTCGATCAATTCGATCAAGGCGGCATCGAAGGCCTCACGACCTTCGAAAGCCTTGTGATCGAGAGAGCGGGTTTCGATACCCGCTTCTCTGGCACGTTGCAGGCCGTAGGCGTCGGCGCGGTTGGAAATCACCGCGCGGATGCGGACCGGGTTGTCCCCGGCCAGACTGTTGTCGATCAGAGCCTGCAAGTTGCTGCCGGTGCCGGAAAGCAGCACCACTACATCACAGGTGGTCGGCATCTGCTCGCGCATTAGTGAGCCTTGAGGTTTTTCAGCTCGACCTGTGCAGCGCCTTCGGCGGCGGCAGCGATCTGGCCGATGACCCACGGTTGCTCGCCTGCTTCACGCAGTACGTTGAGGGCCGTTTCAACGTGCTCCTGAGCCACGCAGATCACCATGCCAACGCCGCAGTTCAGCACGCGGTGCATTTCCACTTCGTCAACGTTGCCTTTCTCTTGCAGCCAGTCGAAGACAGCCGGGCGCTGCCAGCTGGCGACATCGACCACGGCCTGAGCGCCTTCAGGTAGAACGCGCGGGATGTTGTCGAGCAGGCCGCCACCGGTGATGTGGGCCATGGCTTTGACTGCGCCAGTGTCTTTGATCAGCTTGAGCAGGGGCTTTACGTAGATACGGGTCGGGGCCATCAGCAGGTCGGTCAGAGGTTTGCCGTCGAGCTGGATGTTTTCGATGTCTGCACCGGACACTTCGATGATCTTGCGGATCAGCGAGTAGCCGTTGGAGTGCGGGCCGGAAGACGGCAGGGCGAGCAGGGCATCGCCAGCGGCGACTTTCGAACCGTCGATGATTTCGGATTTTTCCACGACGCCGACGCAGAAACCGGCCAGGTCGTAGTCTTCACCTTCGTACATGCCCGGCATTTCAGCGGTTTCACCGCCGACCAGCGAGCAGCCGGACAACTCGCAACCTGCGCCGATACCGGTCACGACCTGGGTAGCGGTCTCGACATTCAGTTTGCCGGTGGCGTAGTAGTCGAGGAAGAACAGCGGTTCTGCGCCGCACACCACCAGATCGTTGACGCACATGGCGACCAGGTCGATGCCGATGCTGTCATGTTTATTCAGGTTCAACGCCAGACGCAGCTTGGTGCCGACGCCGTCGGTGCCGGAGACCAGAACCGGCTGTTTGTAGCCTGCCGGGATTTCGCAGAGGGCGCCAAAACCGCCCAGGCCGCCCATGACTTCCGGGCGCGCAGTGCGCTTGGCGACGCTCTTGATGCGTTCGACCAATGCTTCACCGGCGTCGATGTCTACACCGGCGTCCTTGTAGCTCAGGGAGGGTTGCTTGCTCATGATCCAGGCCTTTAGGGGGGATTCAGGGATATCGACCGAGTCCAGTGAGACCACTGAAAAAACCAATGCGCGATTGCCGCGCGAGTATTTCAGGGTGCCCAGCTGTTGCCGGTCTGCGAAGGCGCGCGATTTTATCAGGCTTGAGGGGCAGCGGCCATCCTCGGGCCGACGGGTAGGGACATATCGCGTTAAAAAAAGCTGTTATTGCTCGTGTTGGTAGCCTCGCTCGCAGCTGTATAAGGTATAGCCTTTAACCAGCTATCGTTATGACAGTGCAAAAACTTCCATCGGTCGTATGAATGTTTTGCGCAGGCGTGTGGTCACAGCCTTGCTCAATCGTGTTCATGCGGTCTGTTCCAGCCGCTTTTTTCCGTCGGGAATCTTCCATGCGTCTGTGTAAATTTCTATTTGTGGGTTGTTTGTCATTTGTCAGTCTGGCGAGTCATGCCGAAGCCCTTAGTGGTCTCTATCAAGTGCGCGAACCCGTCAGCGGTCAGACCCCGCAAGAGCGCGATCAAGCCACGCAAAAGGCTTTGGAGACTCTGGTGTTGCGCTTGACCGGTGATGCCAAAGCCGCGCAGGGCCCGGGGCTGGCGGCTATTCGCAAGGATCCGCAGCAGATCATCAGCCAATACGGCTATGACGCCGGGCCTCCTGAAAGCTTGAAAGTCGATTTCGATCCGGTCAGCACTGATCGCGCATTGCGTCAGGCAGGGTTGGCATTGTGGGGTAGCAATCGTCCGTCGATTCTCATTTGGTGGCTGAACGATTCGACCGAGGGCTCCAGCCTGGTGGGCGACGGCCAGGCCAGCGCCGAGCCGCTGCGCCGAGCAGCCCAGCACCGCGGTTTGCCACTGCGTTTGCCGTTGGGGGATCTGAGTGAGCAGATCGTCGGCACCGCACCGATTCTTGAAGGGACCGACCCGGCGCCGCTGTATGCAGCTTCGCAACGCTACGCCGCTGACGCCTTGCTGGCGGTACATGCCCGTCAGGAGGGTGGGCAGTGGCAGGCCAAATGGCGTCTGTGGCTAGGCGATCAGCGTGAACAGGGCAGTGTGCAGGGCGCCGATACCGCAGCTCTGGCCGATGCCGTTTTGCTGGCCGTCAGTCAGAAGCTGGCACCACGCTTCGTCGCCAGGCCGGGAGCGTCGACCGAGCAGCTGCTGGAGGTGCAAGGCATGACCCTGGAGCGCTACGCGGCGCTTGGGCATTTACTTGAGCCGTTTGGCGCGCAAGTGCAGCGTGTCGAGGGTGACAGAGTCATTTATCGGGTCAATGGCAGCGCCGAGCAATTGCGAGCGCAATTGGGGTTGGCGAAGCTGCAAGAGGTTCCCGCAGGTGTGTCGGTGGCGCCGGTAGCATCTGCTCAGCCAGCGATCGAAGGCACAGCGCCGGTTAGTGCTCCGGCACCAACCGCGCAACTGCGTTTCCGCTGGTAAGTTTTTCTTTCCTTATATAGAAGCTGGAGTGGTTCATGGCTGATACGCGTCGTTGGGTGTGGCTGGGTGGGGTCATCCTGCTGTGCGCGTTTGTGTATCTATTGCATCCGATCCTCTCACCGTTCCTGGTGGCGCTGCTGCTGGCCTATCTGTTCGACCCTCTGGTGGATCGGCTGGAAAAGCTCGGCCTCTCGCGAACCTGGGGCGTGGTGGCAGTGTTCGCGCTATTCACCTTGATCGTCATGACGTTGTTGCTGGTTCTTGTGCCCATGCTGGCCAAGCAGTTGTTCCGGCTGTATGAGCTGGCACCGCAAATGCTCGATTGGTTGCAGCACACGGCGATGCCTTGGGTGCAGTCGAAACTGGGGCTTGCAGAAGGTTTCTGGAAGTTCGACAAGGTCAAGGCTGCGATCAGTGAGCATATGGGGCAGACCACCGACATTGTCGGTGTGGTACTGAGTCAGGCAACGGCCTCCGGCCTGGCGTTGATCGCCTGGCTGGCTAACCTGGTGTTGATCCCGGTGGTCAGTTTCTACCTCCTTCGGGACTGGGATCTGATGATGGCCAGGATCCGTAGCCTGCTACCTCGCAATCGTGAAGAGCGTGCGGTGTCATTGGCAGGAGAGTGCCACGAAGTACTTGGGGCATTTGTTCGCGGTCAGTTGCTGGTGATGCTGGCCTTGGGTGTGATCTATGCAGCGGGCTTGATGCTGGTCGGGCTGGAGCTCGGGCTGTTGATCGGTCTGATTGCCGGCCTGGCGGCCATCGTGCCATACATGGGGTTTGTGATCGGGATTGGCGCGGCGTTGATCGTCGGGTTGTTTCAGTTTGGTGGTGACCTGTATTCGATGATTGGCATTGTCGCGGTGTTCATGGTCGGTCAGGCGTTGGAAGGCATGGTGCTAACGCCGTTGTTGGTGGGGGACCGGATAGGCTTGCACCCGGTGGCGGTGATCTTTGCGATCATGGCTGGCGGTGAGCTGTTTGGATTCACCGGGATCCTGCTGGCGTTGCCGGTGGCAGCGGTGATCATGGTGCTGGTGCGCCATGTGCATGATTTGTATAAAGATTCTGGCATGTACAGTGGTGTGGAAGATTCTGATTGAGATGCGCTGTCGATTAAGCGCCCAAGGCTGCCCGGCTCATTGCCGGGCAGGCCTGTAGGGTGTTCATGGCTGTCACATCCGCCGTCAAACAAACCCCGTCGGTACCCGTAAATTAACGCAAACCTTTGATTTTGCTTATGGTCTGCTGCATTGTGCGCCCGGCGTCACGGGTATAAACTTTGCAAACTTTACACAGAGGCCACTAACGGTTCGTTTGGAACTGTTCAGTCAGCATGAAACCGATTCAGCTGCCCCTAGGTGTGCGTCTGCGTGATGACGCCACCTTTATCAACTACTACCCAGGCGCCAATGCCGCTGCACTCGGCTATGTCGAGCGGCTTTGCGAAGCCGACGCCGGCTGGACCGAAAGCCTGATCTATCTCTGGGGCAAGGATGGCGTCGGGCGTACGCACTTGCTGCAAGCCGCTTGCTTGCGTTTTGAGCAAATGGGCGAGCCGGCGGTGTACTTGCCGCTGGCAGAGTTGCTGGATCGCGGTATCGAAATTCTCGACAACCTTGAGCAATACGAGCTGGTCTGTCTGGATGATCTGCAGGCGGTGGCGGGGCGAGCGGACTGGGAAGAGGCGCTGTTCCATCTGTTCAACCGTTTGCGTGACAGTGGTCGGCGTCTGCTGATCGCCGCTTCAACCTCTCCACGTGAATTGCCGGTGAAGCTGGCGGACTTGAAATCACGCTTGACCCTGGCGTTGATTTTCCAGATGCGTCCACTGTCCGATGAAGACAAGCTGCGAGCTCTGCAATTGCGTGCTTCGCGTCGTGGTCTGCACCTGACCGATGAGGTCGGGCACTTTATCCTCACTCGCGGCACTCGCAGCATGAGTGCGTTGTTCGAGCTGCTGGAACGTCTCGATCAGGCTTCGTTGCAGGCGCAACGCAAGTTGACCATTCCCTTCCTTAAAGAAACCCTGGGCTGGTAAAACCGCAGTCTGTAGCGCTTTTTTGGCACTTTCAAGGCGCCAGAAAACCCGCGCCAAGGATGCTTCCAGGGCGCGCGAGCGTTTATATTGGGCTTAAGGCCTTAGATGTAAACGAGAAACCGATAAGTCACATTTACATCGATTGAATTTGCAAATGAGGATGATAGAAGGCATAGTCGCGGCTTCTTTATATCTTCAGCCACGGTCGTGCCCATGCTAAAGCGCTTCGCACCCCTCGTGCCTCTCGCACTCGTCACCCTGTTGTTTGGTTGCGCTGCTCACTCCCCGGTGTCGCAACAGCAAGAACAACAGTTTAAAAATTCTGTTACTGCCCAGTCTTCCGCTGCTTACCGGGAAGAACTGGCGACTGAAAAAGAACTGGCCGACTTCGCCGGCAGCAAGCCGTACCAGCTGCCAGTTTTGGCCGACAGCATCCTTGAGCGTGGTATGTCTCTGATCGGTACCCGCTACCGTTTCGGTGGCACCTCCGAGGATGGCTTCGATTGCAGCGGCTTCATCGGTTATCTGTTCCGTGAAGAGGCGGGCATGAATTTGCCGCGCTCCACTCGCGAGATGATCAACGTTGACGCACCGCTGGTCGCTCGCAACAACCTCAAGCCCGGTGATCTGCTGTTCTTCAGCACCAATGGTCGCCGTGGCCGTGTCAGTCACGCGGGGATCTACCTGGGTGATGACCAGTTCATCCACTCCAGCAGCCGTCGTAGCGGTGGTGTTCGAGTCGATAACCTGGGCGACAGCTACTGGAGCAAGACCTTCATCGAAGCCAAGCGCGCACTCGCCATGGCCCCGACCACGGTCACTGCTCGCAAGTAATCAATCTTTTTGTAAGGTTAAGTTAAAGTCTTACTTGAAGTTTGACGCGTAGCCGCTAGAATCCTGACCTATTGTTGATAACCTAACCGCGCAAGCCCTGCTTACGCGGTTTTGTTTTCAGCCTCACGGCAGAGAAAGCCGCATCCAGATCAGGATTGTTCTGCATATGTCGACGTCGGCCCGCCTCGCCCTTCTCGTTTTCGCGGCACTGCTTAGTGCATGCGCCAGCCATACTCCGCCGCCAGCTCCGGTGGTTCGGCCTCCTGTTTTCGCATCCCCTCAAACCTATTCGCCTGCCGCTGAAGACGTGCTTTTCCGTGCGTTGGGCCTGGTGGGTACGCCTTATCGTTGGGGGGGTAATACGCCGGATTCGGGTTTTGATTGCAGTGGCCTGATCGGCTATGTCTATCGCGATGCAGCTGGCATCACTCTACCGCGTTCGACCCGCGAGATGATCGGCATGCGCGCTCAGGATGTCGACCAGAATGCACTGCAAACCGGCGATCTGGTATTTTTCGCCACCAATGGCGGCTCGCAAGTCAGTCACGCCGGGATCTATGTCGGCGAAGGCCGGTTTGTTCACGCGCCGGCCACTGGCGGAACGGTTAAGCTGGACAGTCTGTCCAAAACCTATTGGCAGAAAGCCTATCTAAGCGCCAAGCGGGTATTGCAGCCTGAGCATCTGGCGCGCAACCCTTAGGTCGCACCTTTGCAGAGGTTGTCATGACCGCTCGCACTCTCAATCTCGACGATTCCCTCTACAGCTATCTGCTGGATGTTTCCCTGCGCGAAACGCCGTTGTTGCGCCGCTTGCGTGACGAAACCCAGGCCTTGCCCATGGCCCGCTGGCAGGTGGCGCCCGAGCAGGGTCAGTTCCTCGCGTTGTTGGTCAAGCTGACCGGCGCCAGGCGTTTGCTGGAAGTCGGTACTTTCACCGGCTACAGCGCCTTGTGCATGGCCGCAGCCTTGCCGGATGACGGTACCTTGATTTGCTGTGATATCCCGGGTGATTACAACGCCACTGCACGCCGTTACTGGCAGGAGGCGGGTGTGGCGCAGCGAATTGATTTGCGTCTGGCGCCTGCACTGGAAACCCTGGCGCAGATCGAGCAGCAAGGGCAGGGTGGTCGTTTCGACTTGATCTTCATCGATGCTGACAAAGCCAACTATCCAGCCTATCTGGAGAGTGCCTTGCGTCTGCTGCGAAGTGGCGGTCTGGCGATTTTCGATAACACGCTGTGGAGCGGGCGGGTGCTTGAGGTGAATCCTGATAGTGAAGACACTCGAGCCATCCAGGCATTGAACCGCGCCTTGAAGGATGACTTGCGTGTCGACTTGTCACTGTTGCCGTTAGGCGATGGCCTGACGTTGTGCCGCAAACTGTAGGAGCACCGCTTGCTGGCAGTGGCGAGTTGCGGCTTGAGCATGCTGGTTCCCCTATGAGTGCACCGATGTAACCATAGAGAGGCGAAGCTGCCCGGTGGTTCAGCGTTTCAGCCGCGGGCTTCTTTGAATAGCACAGCGACGCCCGGATGATAGTTGCCTGCTTCATTGCGCAACTTGTGATAGGGGTAAGGAAAGTACCAGGCCACGGCGCAGGTATGTTCCTTTTGCAGATCGTCGACCATGTCCTGGAGTTCTTCGGGGGTGGCGCTGTGTTGGGGTTTGTGTGGCGCTACGAACAGGCAGCCGAGCTTCAGATCGCTGGCGTAGCTGATCTTCCTGGCATCGCTCACGGCGTCGAGCAGCGCTTGAGTGAGGTTCAGGTCATTGACCCGTGGCCAGCGCTGGGTGGCCTGGATGTAGACCCGTTCCTCATTGGTGGCGATGTAGAGGTCGGCACGTCCATTGCGGTCGCCGTCTTCCTGCTGTTTTCTCGTCGGGGTCTGTTCCAGTGTCACCATTTCCGACATCCAGGCGGCAGCCGAGAGCAGCCCAAGGTTGGCGTGTTCATCAAACCAATAAGGGGATTCGTTATCACCGCGTACCTGGATGTAGCGATCGATACATTCAAACCAGCGCTCCAGCACTGGGCGCAGGAATTCCAGCTTCGGATTGCTGATGATCATGCCTTGCATGTTGCCCACCTTTATTTTTGTGATGTTAGTGTTGTGGCTATTTGATATCACTGCTTTCAGTGTGGCACAAGATTGGCGTCAGTTTATTGAACGACGGCACATAATATCGCGGGCGAACGCCCCGGGTTTAATTGACGCTCCACCCCCAACCCTCTAACCTTCGCGACTTGTTTCAGGTGCTCTGTGACCCAAGGTCGACAGAGTGAAACAGGGAAGCCGGTGAGTGTGCGTTCTTTAACAGAACGGACAGCGATCCCGGCGCTGCCCCCGCAACGGTAAATGAGTCAAGGCTGCGCTTTTGGCCACTGTGTCGACTGTCGATACGGGAAGGCGTGCAGCTCGGCAGCGATGCCCCTCATGAGCCCGGAGACCGGCCTGATCCATCCAGCGGCATCACGGTGGGCGATGCCAGGCTTATGCCGTCTATTTCTATTCCTGCCCCCCCGTTATCGTTCCAACGGAGAGCTGCCATGACTGAATCCCCCGATCGTGACGAACGCCATCTGGCGCGTATGTTGCGCAAAAAAGCCGTGATCGACGAGCGTATTGCCAACTCGCCGAACGAGTGCGGGCTGCTGTTGGTCCTGACCGGCAACGGCAAAGGCAAGAGCAGTTCTGCCTTCGGCATGCTTGCACGGGCCATGGGCCACGGAATGAAATGCGGCGTGGTGCAGTTCATCAAGGGTCGCAACAGCACCGGGGAGGAGCTGTTCTTTCGACGCTTTCCCGAGCAAGTACGCTTTCACGTCATGGGCGAAGGCTTCACCTGGGAAACCCAGGATCGCCAGCGTGACATCGCCGCAGCCGAAGCGGCCTGGGAAGTGTCCCGTGAACTGCTGCGTGACCCGGCCATTGGCCTGGTGGTGCTTGACGAGCTGAATATCGCCCTCAAGCACGGTTATCTCGACCTGGACCTGGTTCTCAGCGATTTGCAGGCTCGCCCGCCAATGCAGCACGTGCTGGTAACCGGCCGCGGCGCCAAGCCCGAAATGATTGATCTGGCCGACACGGTTACCGAAATGGGCGTGCTCAAACATGCGTTCCAGGCCGGGATCAAAGCGCAAAAGGGCATTGAGCTGTGAGTATTGAAGCATGAGTGATGCACGTCATTGTCCGGCGGTATTGATCGCCGCACCGGCTTCCGGTCAGGGCAAGACCACCGTGACCGCCGCGCTGGCCCGCTTGCATCGCAATCAGGGGCGCAAGGTCCGGGTATTCAAGTGCGGTCCGGACTTTCTCGACCCAATGATTCTCGAGCGCGCCAGCGGCGCGCCGGTGTATCAATTGGACATGTGGATGGTCGGCGAACAAGAAAGCCGTCGACTGCTGTGGGAAGCGGCGGGCGAGGCTGACCTGATCCTGATCGAAGGCGTCATGGGTCTGTTCGACGGTACGCCGTCCAGCGCCGATTTGGCGCGGCACTTCGGCGTGCCGGTGCTCGCCGTGATCGACGGTACGGCCATGGCCCAGACGTTCGGTGCCCTGGCCTTGGGGCTGGCGCGCTATCAGGCGGACTTGCCGTTTGCCGGCGTTCTGGCCAACCGGGTTGGCACGTTGCGCCACGCGCAATTGCTCGAAGGCAGCCTGACCGAAGGCCTGCGCTGGTATGGCGCGCTGTCTCGCGAAACCGGGATCGAACTGCCGAGCCGCCACCTGGGCCTGGTGCAGGCCAGCGAACTGAATGATCTGGATCTGCGCCTCGACGCGGCGGCCGAAGCCTTGGCCAGCAGTTGTGAAGTGGCGTTGCCGCCGGCAGTCGGGTTCGCTGCGCCTGAGGTTGTCGTCGCCGAGCCATTATTGGCCGGTGTGCGGATTGCCGTGGCTCGCGATGAGGCATTTGCTTTCACCTACGGGGCGAGCCTGGACCTGCTACGGGCGATGGGCGCCGAGTTGCTGTTCTTTTCGCCGATCCATGATCGCGAACTGCCCGAGGCTGACAGCTTGTACCTGCCGGGCGGCTACCCGGAATTGCATCATGTTGCGCTGGCGGAAAACGCCACGATGCTGGCTGCGATCCGCGCGCACCACGCGGCCGACAAGCCGTTGCTGGCCGAGTGTGGCGGCATGTTGTATCTGCTCGACTCCCTGACCGATGTCGACGGTCAGCGCGCCGAACTGGTGGGGTTGCTCGCCGGCGAAGCGGTGATGCAAAAGCGTCTCGCGGCGTTGGCCTTGCAGGCGGTTGATCTGCCAGAGGGCTCATTGCGCGGCCACACCTATCATCACTCGCTGACCAGTACAGCGCTTGAGCCGATAGCCCGGGGCCTGAGCCCTAACGGTGGGCGTGGCGCCGAAGCGGTCTACCGTGACGGTCGAATGACCGCTTCCTATGTGCACTTCTATTTCCCTTCCAATCCCTCTGCGGTGGCCGCACTTTTTGCGCCTGGCTCGCAAACCGCTATCGCGAGCAAGCTCGCTCCCACACTAGATCGTGTACTTCCTGTAGGAGCGAGCTTGCTCGCGAAGAGGCCATGACCGACAACGCCTTTAGTCCGGCCGAACGTGAGGCTGTTTATCGCGTGATCGGCGAACGCCGCGACATGCGTCACTTTGCTGGCGGCACCGTTGAGCCCGAACTGCTCAGGCGTCTGCTCGAGGCCGCCCATCAAGCTCCAAGTGTGGGCCTGATGCAGCCGTGGCGGTTTATCCGCATCACCGACCGCCCGTTGCGCAGCAAAATTCAGCAACTGGTCGAAGAAGAACGTGTACGCACTGCCGAGGCCTTGGGCGAACGCTCCGACGACTTCATGAAATTGAAAGTCGAAGGCATCAACGATTGCGCTGAAGTGCTGGTCGCCGCGCTGATGGACGATCGCGAGCGGCATATCTTTGGGCGCCGGACCTTGCCGGAGATGGACATGGCGTCGTTGTCCTGTGCCATTCAGAATCTCTGGCTGGCGTCCCGCGCCGAAGGCTTGGGGATGGGCTGGGTGTCGCTGTTCGAGCCCCAGGCGCTGGCCGACTTGCTGGGTCTGCCGGCCGGGGCCAAACCGCTGGCGGTATTGTGCCTGGGTCCGGTCACGGCGTTTTATCCGGCCCCCATGTTGGTGCTTGAAGGCTGGGCGCAGCCGCGCCCGCTGAGTGAATTGCTGTATGAGAATTATTGGGGAGTGAGTCAATGAGTGTGGCGTTGTTGAGTGCCGCCGCGGTCGCGCTGGATGCGCTGCTGGGCGAACCCAGGCGCTGGCATCCGCTGGTGGCGTTCGGCCGTTTTGCCGATCGCATCGAGCAACGTTTCAACTCCGGCGGTCGTGGCTGGCGCAGTCACGGCGTCACCGCCTGGGTCCTGGCGGTGTTGCCGCTGACTCTATTGGTGACCGCCTTTGCCTGGCTGCCGTATATCGGTTGGCTGGTCGAGATCCTCGCGTTGTATTGCGCCCTTGGCTTGCGCAGCCTTGGCGAGCATGTCAAGCCGGTCGCTCAGGCTCTGCGCAGCGATGACCTGGAGCAAGCACGACGTCGAGTGGGCTATCTGGTCAGCCGTCAGACCAGTGAGCTTGATTCCACGGAAGTCGCCCGGGCCGCCACTGAGTCGGTGTTGGAAAACGGTAGCGATGCGGTGTTCGCTGCGTTGTTCTGGTTTGCCGTCGCCGGCGCACCGGGCGTGGTGCTATATCGCCTGAGCAATACGCTGGACGCGATGTGGGGCTATCGCAATGAACGCTTCGAACGCTTTGGCTGGGCGGCGGCGAAGATCGACGATGCTCTTAACTATATTCCTGCTCGCCTGGTTGCCCTGACCTACGCGCTCTTGGGCAAGACCCGTCTGGCGCTGAAGTGCTGGCGGACTCAGGGACCCACCTGGGACAGCCCGAACGCAGGTCCGGTAATGGCAGCGGGCGCGGGGGCCTTGGGCGTTGAGTTGGGCGGGGCAGCGATCTACCACGGTGAACTGCACCAGCGTCCGCAACTGGGTGAGGGCGTGCCGGCTGATGCCAACTCCATCGACCGTGGCTGGCAACTGGTGCAGCGCGGGGTGTGGTTATGGTTGCTGATTTTCTGCGTGGGAGCTGAGCTCTATGCTTGAGCACGGCGGACGGTTGCGCAAGGCCGCGCTGCAATACGGCATTGCCGAAGCGGATTGGCTGGACCTGTCCAGTGGCCTTGCGCCTTGGCCGTGGCCGGTACCGCAGATCCCTCTGCGGGCCTGGGCGCGTTTGCCGGAAACCGATGATGGTCTTGAGCAAGCCGCCTGCGATTACTACGGCGCGACTCAAGTGCTACCGGTTCCGGGCTCGCAAGCGGCGATCCAGTTGCTGCCGCGATTACGCCGTGCCGGCAAGGTTGGCGTGCTCTCGCCCTGTTACGCCGAGCATGCCGAGGCATGGCGCCGCTGCGGCTACATCGTGCGTGAGGTGCTGGAGCAGGAAGTAGACTTCTTTCTCGACCACCTTGACGTGCTGGTGGTGGTCAACCCGAATAACCCCACCGGCCTGAGCCTGACCCCGGATCGGTTACTCGACTGGCATGCTCGACTGGCGCAACGCGGCGGCTGGCTGGTGGTCGATGAAGCGTTCATGGACAACACACCGCAGCTCAGTCTGGCCGTTCATGCCAATCAGGTCGGGTTGATCGTTTTGCGATCATTCGGCAAGTTTTTCGGTTTGGCCGGTGTACGTCTGGGCTTCGTGCTGGCCGAGCGCAAACTGCTCAAATTGCTCGCCGAACAGGTCGGACCCTGGGCGGTCAGTGGGCCGACACGGGTGTTGGGGCAGGTTTGCCTGCGCGATACGGTGGGGCATGCCCGGCAACGTCTGCGCAGCGAAGAAGCCAGTCAACGGTTGACGCAAGTGCTTGAGCACCATGGATTCAAGCCACAGGGCGGCTGCGCCTTGTTCCAATGGCTGGTCACTGAGCGCGCTGAGCATCTGCACGCATTCATGGCTCAACGCGGCATTCTGTTGCGGCTGTTTACCCACAACAGCAGCCTGCGTTTCGGCTTGCCGGCCGATGAAGCCGATTGGCTGCGCCTCGATCAAGCGTTAGAGGCCTACACCAAGGAACAAACACCATGACCACGCTGATGGTGCAAGGCACCACCTCGGACGCCGGTAAAAGTACGCTGGTAACGGCGCTGTGCCGCTGGCTGACCCGCCAAGGCGTCCGCGTCGTGCCCTTCAAACCGCAGAACATGGCGCTCAATAGCGCGGTAACGGCGGATGGCGGCGAGATCGGTCGTGCACAAGCGGTGCAGGCTCAGGCCGCCAATCTTGAACCGCACACCGACATGAACCCGGTGCTGCTCAAGCCCAACAGTGAGACCGGCGCGCAGGTGATCATTCATGGTCGCGCGGTGACCAGCATGAACGCCGTGGCCTATCACGACTACAAAGCCATCGCCATGCAGGCGGTGCTGGCCTCCCATCAACGCTTGAGTGCTGCCTACCCGGTGGTGATGGTCGAGGGTGCGGGTTCGCCGGCCGAGATTAATCTGCGTGCTGGCGATATCGCCAACATGGGGTTTGCCGAAGCGGTGGACTGCCCGGTGTTGCTGATTGCTGACATCAATCGCGGTGGAGTGTTTGCCCATTTGGTGGGCACTTTGGAATTGTTGTCGGCCAGCGAGCAGGCACGGGTCAAAGGCTTCATCATCAACCGTTTTCGTGGCGACATTGCCTTGCTGCAACCGGGCCTCGACTGGCTCCAGGAGCGCACCGGGAAGCCGGTGATTGGCGTGTTGCCATACGTGATGGACCTGCACCTGGAGGCTGAAGACGGCATCGATCAGCGTCAGACCGACAAGGTCGGGCAGGTGTTGAAAGTGCTGGTGCCGGTCTTGCCGCGCATCAGCAACCACACCGATTTCGATCCGCTGCGTCTGCACCCGCAAGTCGATCTGCAATTCGTCGGTCCGGGCCAGCCGATTCCTCCGGCTGATTTGATTATTCTCCCCGGTTCGAAAAGCGTACGCAGCGACCTCGCGTTCTTGCGCGGCAACGGCTGGGACACGGCTATCTCGCGGCACTTGCGCTACGGCGGCAAGCTGCTGGGAATCTGCGGCGGTTTGCAGATGCTCGGCGAGCAGTTGCATGACCCGCTGGGGCTTGAAGGTGCGCCGGGGTCCAGTGCCGGTCTCGGCCTGCTGGCCTTCGCCACAGTCCTTGAAGAAGAGAAGCAACTGCGCAACGTACGTGGCCATCTGGCGCTGGAAGACGCGCCAGTCAACGGTTATGAGATTCATGCCGGAGTCACTACCGGTGCCGCGCTGGAGCGGGCTGCCGTGTATCTGGATGACGGCCGCAGTGATGGCGCGCAAAGTGCAGACGGGCAGATTTTCGGCACCTATCTGCATGGCCTGTTCGAGTCGTCGGCGGCCTGCAGTGCGCTGTTGCGCTGGGCGGGTTTGCAGGAGGTGCAGGAGGTGGACTACCACTCCTTGCGCGAGCGTGACATTGAGCGCTTGGCCGATCTGGTGGAAAAGCATCTTGATACGAGCTATTTGCGCGAACTCTGTGGGATTTAGGGTGAGTGTTATGGCCCTATCGCGAGCAAGCTCGCTCCTACATTTAATCCGGCAGGGCACGCAATTGCGGCACAACGAAAATCCACTGTAGGAGCGAGCTTGCTCGCGATGGGGCCAGTGGCCGCACCGCTAAATTGAAGGGATATGACCATGCTGCAACTGATCCTCGGCGGCGCCCGCTCCGGTAAAAGTCGTCTGGCTGAAAAACTCGCCTGCGACAGCGGTCTGGCCGTGACTTATATAGCGACCAGCCAGCCGCTGGATGGCGAAATGAACGAGCGCATTGCCCATCATCGCCAGCGTCGTCCGGTTGAATGGTCATTGATCGAAGAACCCTTGGAGCTGGCCCGCGTATTGCGCGACACCGCCAGCGCCGAACGTTGCCTGCTGGTGGATTGCCTGACCTTGTGGCTGACCAATCTGCTGATGCTGGAAAACCCCGAGCGCCTGGCCCTTGAGCGTGAAGCGCTGCTGGAGTGCCTGGGGTCTTTGCCGGGTGAAATTGTTTTTGTCAGCAACGAGACCGGTCTGGGTGTCGTGCCGCTGGGCGAATTGACTCGCCGCTATGTCGATGAAGCCGGTTGGTTGCATCAAGCCCTGGCTGAGCGCTGTCAGCGTGTCGTACTGACCGTCGCCGGCCTGCCCCTGACTTTGAAAGGAACTGCGTTATGAATAACTCCTGGTGGCTGAACCCGTGCAAACCGATCGATGCGCTGGCTTACGAGCAGGCGGCGGTCCGTCAGCAGCAATTGACCAAGCCGGCCGGTTCCCTGGGCCAGCTTGAGTCCATCGCGGTGCAGTTGGCCGGGTTGCAAGGGCGTATCAAGCCGAGTCTGAATCAGTTATGGATTGCAATCTTTGCAGGTGACCACGGCGTAGTCGCTGAAGGCGTCTCGGCGTACCCTCAGGAAGTCACCGGGCAGATGCTGCACAACTTCGTCAGCGGCGGTGCGGCAATCAGCGTGTTGGCGCGGCAACTGGGGGCGCAGCTCGAAGTGGTCGATCTGGGCACCGTCACGCCTTCGCTGAATCTGCCGGGCGTGCGTCATCTGAACATTGGCGCTGGCACACAGAACTTCGTTAACGGCCCCGCGATGACGCATGCTCAAGGCGAATTAGCCCTGCAAGCCGGACGGGACAGCGTGCGCCGTGCCATTGCGGCAGGTGCCGAGCTGTTTATCGGCGGTGAGATGGGCATCGGCAACACCACGGCTGCGAGCGCCGTAGCCTGCGCATTGTTGGATTGTCCGGTGACGCATCTGGTTGGGCCTGGCACTGGCCTGAATGCCGCGGGCGTCAGCCATAAAGTGCACGTCATCGAGCGCGCGCTGGCATTGCATGCCGCCCAGCG
Organism: Pseudomonas sp. GW821-FHT07G10; assembly: GCF_059418545.1. Classification (NCBI taxonomy): domain Bacteria; kingdom Pseudomonadati; phylum Pseudomonadota; class Gammaproteobacteria; order Pseudomonadales; family Pseudomonadaceae; genus Pseudomonas; species Pseudomonas sp. GW821-FHT07G10. The sequence continues at coordinate 53,241 of NZ_JBWKQB010000033.1, forward strand.
CGGCGATGCGCTGCTGACCTTGTTCAATCTCGGCGGTTTTGAAATCGCGGCGCTGGTCGGGGCTTATCTGGCCTGTGCCCAGGAAGGCGTGGCCGTGCTGGTGGACGGCTTCATCTGCAGCGTCGCGGCGTTGGTCGCGGTGCGCTTGAATCCTGCGTGCCGCGACTGGCTGCTGTTTGGTCACCGCGGTGCCGAGCCGGGTCATCGTCATGTGCTTGAGGCATTGAAGGCCGAGCCTTTGCTAGAGCTTGGCTTACGCCTGGGTGAGGGCAGTGGTGCCGCGTTGGCAGTGCCGTTGTTGCGACTGGCCTGTGACCTGCATGGCCAGATGGCAACCTTCGCGGAAGCGGCTGTGGCGGATCGCCCGGCATGATGCAACTGGACCTGCTGCGCCACGGCGAAACCGAACTCGGTGGCGGTTTGCGCGGCAGTCTGGATGACGCGTTGACGGCCAAGGGCTGGGAGCAAATGCGCGCCGCGGTGCTGGCAAAGGGGCCGTGGGATCGACTGGTCAGCTCGCCGTTGCAACGTTGCGCACGTTTCGCAGAGGAACTGGGCGCACGTCTTGGGTTGCCGGTGCAGCTGGAAAAAGACCTGCAAGAACTGCATTTCGGTACCTGGGAAGGGCAGAGCGCAGCGGCGTTGATGGAAACCGAGGCCGAAGCGCTGGGCCTGTTCTGGGCGGATCCCTACGGGTTCACTCCGCCAGGGGGCGAGCCGGTGACGCAGTTTTCGGCACGGGTGCTGGCGGCGGTCGAGCGGCTGCACCAAACCTATGCCGGTGAGCGGGTGTTGCTGATCAGCCATGGTGGAGTCATGCGTTTGCTGTTGGCCCAGGCTCGTGGTCTGCCCCGCGAGCAATTGCTCAATGTTGAAGTTGGCCACGGTGCGCTGTTTTCGCTGCGGGTCGAGGCCAATCTCAGGTTGAGCGAAGGAATCTGAACGTGCTGCCTTTCTGGATCGCCCTGCAATTTCTCAGCAGCCTGCCGATACGTCTGCCGGGTATGCCGCAGCCGCAGGAACTGGGCCGTTCGTTGCTGTTTTATCCGCTGGTGGGGTTGCTGCTCGGCGGGTTGTTGTGGACGTTGAACTGGGGGCTCGCCGGGGCGCCCTTGTTGTTGCACGCTGCGCTGTTGCTGACTGCCTGGGTCTTGTTCAGCGGTGGTTTGCATCTGGATGGCCTGGCCGATAGCGCCGATGCCTGGCTGGGTGGTTTTGGTGATCGTGAGCGCACCCTGACCATCATGAAGGACCCGCGCAGCGGGCCGATTGCGGTCGTGACGCTGGTGTTGGTGCTGCTGCTCAAATTTGCCGCGTTGCTGGCGCTGATCGAGCAGCAGCACAGCATTGCGTTGATCCTGGCGCCTTTGATCGGCCGCAGCGCGTTGCTGGGGTTGTTTCTGACGACGCCTTACGTGCGAGCCGGTGGGCTGGGACAGGCATTGGCTGATCATCTTCCGCGTATGGCCGGTAAACAGGTCTTGGTGCTGAGCACGGTGGCCTGTGTGCTGATCGCGGGATTACACGGTGTGTTTGCCGCAGTGCTGGCGGCAGCGGTGTTCTTCTGGTTGCGACAAGTAATGATGCGGCGGCTGGGTGGGACTACTGGCGATACCGCAGGCGCCTTATTGGAGCTGCTGGAAGTGGCGGTGCTGGTCGGATTAGCGTTGGTCTGATGATTTGCAAAACGAAGAAGAACGTACCGTAGAGATCCTTCAAAACTTGCTTTCCCTCAACCGCGGGTATATACACGCACTATGCTTCCTTCCCAATGTTTATGCACCAACCTGCGTCGTGCCGCCCGAGGCGTCAGCAGGTATTACGACGGCGCTCTCGACGGCTTCGGGATCAACGTTGCGCAGTATTCTTTACTGTGCAATTTACAACGTCTGGACCAACCGAGCATTTCGACCCTGGCGCAGGCCATGGGCCTGGACCGCAGTACCCTGGGGCGCAATCTGCGGGTGCTGGAGGGTGAAGGTCTGGTTACGCTGGTCGAGGGTGAAGATCATCGCAATCGTGTTGTACTGCTCACTGAAACCGGGCTAGAGCGACTGGCGGCGGCCTTGCCGGCGTGGGAAGCGGCGCAGCAGCGTTTGATCGAGAAACTGGGTGCAGAAAAGCGGGAAACCTTGCTGGCCTTGCTGGACGAGCTTGCCTGAAGGCAATAAGTCCGATCATAAGCGGGTATATACCCGCTACCGGAGAACAAGAATGACATCGATGTGGCGTACCAGCGGTTGGGTTCTTCTCGGGAGTGCGCTGATTCTCGCGTTGTCCTTGGGAGTGCGACATGGCTTTGGGTTGTTTCTGGCACCGATGAGTGCGGAGTTTGGTTGGGGGCGTGAGGTATTTGCGTTCGCCATTGCCTTGCAGAACCTGATCTGGGGCCTGGCGCAACCCTTTACCGGTGCGCTGGCCGACCGTTTCGGCGCGGCGAAAGTGGTTCTGCTGGGCGGGGTGTTGTATGCCCTCGGATTGGTGTGCATGGGGTTGTCCGATTCGGCCTGGTCGTTATCGCTCAGTGCTGGTTTGTTGATCGGTATCGGTCTGTCTGGCACCTCTTTCTCAGTGATTCTGGGGGTGGTTGGGCGTGCTGTTCCTCCCGAGAAGCGCAGCATGGCTATGGGGATCGCCAGTGCTGCCGGCTCTTTCGGCCAGTTCGCCATGTTGCCCGGGACCCTGGGGTTGATCGGTTGGCTTGGCTGGTCGGCGGCGCTATTGGTGCTGGGTTTGCTGGTGGCGTTGATCGTGCCGTTGGTAAGCATGCTCAAGGACAACCCGTTGCCGGTATTCGGGCATGAGCAGACCTTGTCCGAGGCCGTGCGTGAGGCTTGCTCGCATTCCGGCTTCTGGCTGCTGGCGTTCGGTTTTTTTGTCTGTGGTTTTCAGGTGGTGTTTATCGGCGTGCATTTGCCGGCGTATCTGGTGGATCAGCATCTGCCCGCCACCACCGGAACCACCGTGTTGGCGCTGATCGGGCTGTTCAATATCTTCGGTACCTACACCGCTGGCTGGCTCGGCGGGCGGATGTCAAAGCCGCGCCTGCTGACCGGGCTGTATCTGTTGCGTGCGGTGGTGATCGGCCTGTTCCTGTGGGCACCGGTGACGCAGATCAGCGCCTATCTGTTTGGTATGGCCATGGGCTTCTTGTGGCTGTCGACCGTGCCGCTGACTAACGGCACGGTGGCGACACTTTTCGGCGTGCGAAATCTGTCGATGCTCGGTGGCATCGTTTTCCTGTTCCATCAATTGGGTTCGTTCCTTGGTGGTTGGCTGGGCGGGGTTGTCTACGACCGGACCGGTAGCTATGACTTGATCTGGCAGGTTGCGATTCTCTTGAGCCTGATGGCCGCTGCGCTGAACTGGCCGGTGCGCGAACGTCCGGTTGCGCGCCTGCAAATGCAGGCAAGTGCGGTATGAACAGCTTCTGGCCATGGTCCGTCGGCTTGAGTGTCTGCGCGCTGCTATTGGCGTTGGCCTGGTGGGGCTGGCATCAGGGCGGCCTGGCGCTGATGCAATTGGGCATCGGTACTTGTTAGAGGCTACTTGTTAGAGGCTACTTGTCAGGGGCGCTCAGGGGCGAGTAGCTTCGCCGTCTGACTTGAGGCGGTGGAAAAAAACGTGGCTTCAAATCCCTGATCGCTGGCCACTAAAAAGCCCCGCCTCTGTACAAGAGTGCGGGGCTTTTCAATTCAACTGGCGAGCCGTTCAGGCTCGCTGTGAATCAGAAACGGTAGGTCGCGCCTGCACCGAAACCGTTTGCCCAGTTTTGATACTTGGCGTTGTAGGTTTGGCCACGGTCGTTGCTGTTGTTGATACCGACCGACTCTTCGTGCAGGTACGAGTACGCTACGTCGATGGTCAGATCGTCAGTCGGGCTCCAGCCGGCGCCGAGGCTGAAGATCTTCCGATCGCCAGTCGGGATGCGTGGAGAACGATCGATGTTGTTGGTGGGTGCCTGGTCAAACGTCAGGCCGGTACGCAGCACCCATTGTTTGTTCAGCTTGTACGAAGCACCGATGGCGTGAGCCCAGGTGTCGTGCCAGTTCTGTTCTTCGGTGATGGTGCCGAATTGGCTGGCCAGCACCGGCTGAACGCCCTTGTTCTCGACCGTGATGTTTTCCAGGCGGCTCCAGCGGGTCCAGGTGCTGCCAGCGTAGAGGGTCCACCGGTCGTTCAACTCGTGAGTGAGCGATAAATCGACCGACTCAGGGGTTTCGATTTTCAGCGAGGCGTCATACTTCTGGCTGGCGCTCAGACCTATAGCGTTCAGCACGCCATAGTCCACCTCGGTGTCCCCCTTGAGCTTGTACTTCACTTTCGAGTGATAGGTCAGGCCTACGCGGGTGCTGTCGGTAGCTTGTACCAGGACGCCGACGTTGTAGCCCAGCGCGGTATCGTCACCCTTGATCTTGACTCTGCCATCAGGGGCGGCCTGGGTGATCGACAGATTGGATTCCAGTGTGCCGTCGATATGGTTGATGGTCGGACCGAAGCCGATGGAAACCTTATCGTTGAACGCATAGCTGACGGTTGGTTGGAGGGTCAAAACCTTGACTTGGCTTTTGCTGCCGAAATAACGGCCGGCAAAACCGTTTTCGTAATCGGTTACCAGACCGAATGGCGCGTACATTCCGATACCGAACGCCCATTGGTCGTCGATTGGCTTGACGTAGTAGGCCATCGGGACGGCAATGAGTGGCACCATGTCGCCTTTGTTGGTGCCGCCGTTGGGGCTGGAGCTGGCGTGGCTGATATCGGTGTGAGCGTCGATCAGGGCAGCGCCACCGGTGACTTGTTCACGCTTGATGCGCGACATACCGGCAGGGTTACCATAAATTGTGCTTGCATCATCGGCAGAAGACGATCGTCCGGCGAACCCAGTACCCATCCCGCTGATGCTTTGTTCGTTGACGGCAAAGCCAGCTGCGAAAATCTGGGTGGATGCCAACGTAACGGCAAGGCTAAGCGTGGTTTTGAGTATTACTTTTTTCATTATTAGAACTCCTGGTGATCACCGACGCGAAAATTACCAACATTTTCATCCGAGCGCTATAGGTGGTATCGCTTGAGATAGAGCGGTTTTGTAGGACAATCAGACCAGAATCCTGGATTTTCGCGCAATCTTGCACGGATCCCGGTCAGCAGGCGAGTTGATTCAGAGGTGATACACAGGTTTGCCAGGCGCACGTGAAGTCCCTTAAGCGGCCTTGAGGCTGAAATGTCTGGCGCCAAATCCGGGCCATTCCCAGCAGATCATCTGCTTCGGGCAGGGGCGTGTTTTGCTCTTCTATCAGCAGCCAGGCAATGGCGGTGGCATAACGCAGGTTGACTGTCAGTTCGAGGTGCGGGCCACTGAGAAAGGCGTGTTGACTGGCCAGGCCACGAACCAGGCTCGCACGCTCCGGATCCAGGGCCAGGTAATGGTCCCAGAGCGCCTGATGGCGCGGCTCGGCGATACGGTACAAGCCATGTCCACGGCGGTCGTGAAGGGCGGAGCCAAGTGCGGATTGGCTGGCAGCGATACCCAGCAGCAACGCTTCGGCGGTAGGGCTGTGGCGCCCGAGGTAGATCAGCGTCGGGCGAATGACGTAACGGCACAGTTCGCTGGCGGCGATACCCATAAGCCCTCCAGGCGCGTTATTGGGCGGCGAGGTCTGAGGGGCTTGGCAGCAGTGGATCGGTTCAGACTCGCCGGAAGCGGATCACGCCGCTTGAGTTGAAGTCTAGTGTCATATTCGTGCTGTAAAGGTCTGTTTTTAAAATATTTCTGGCTTCGAGTTATAACCGTTAGATCCGTTGGTGCTATAAGCCAATTCGAATGAAATAGAAACCTTGGGCAATAAAAAACCCTGCTGTCAGGCAGGGTTTTGGGTTTTCAGCAGTCTGGCGTATCAGGCAATCAGTGCCTGACGGGTACGCTCGATCACAGCCTGCAGCGGCTCGGCGCTGGAGTATTGATCGGGGTACAGGCGTTCGCTGTGACGGGCGATGCCGTGTTCGTTGACCAGTGTGAAGCTGAAGCAGCCTTTGCGAGCGGCCATGATCAGGCAGTTCATTGGTGCAAAAGCGTTGGTGAGGGTGCGAATGGCATCCTGAGTGTGGATTTGAGTAGACATGTTGGTGTTCCTGCAAATGACACGGATAAGAACCGTGCAACGTTAAAACGTTCCAGTAACGTCGACCACCATTGGTCTGACGAAGAACCCGACTGGAACAAAGCAGCCAGTTAGAAGCGCTTTGATTTATGTGCGCTTGGGCTGGCAGGTAGGTACTTAGGAGGGCAGGCAGCACATCAGGGGCAAAGGTTCTGGGCCCAGGGTGAAGATCCTGATCAATCTGCAGGTTGGTTCGGTCAGAGTATGAGAACTTGGCAACACCCTTTGCATTCGATTCAAAGGCTGTGTCGTCGCAAGTTTTACCTGGAAACCATCGAGGTGGTCGATCCCGTGTTGTCGGTAGAGGCTTCTCTTTAGGGAAGGTGTACCGGGGGACTTGTTCGACCGTAATTGACTTTCAGCTTGGTACTAACGCCGCGGATAGTAACGGATTGAATTCAAGAATGGAAGTGTGTTAGGCAAAAAACTGTTGTTCGGCCAAAGCCGCAACCGTACTTCGCGAGCAGCAAGAGGGTGAACAGGAGAAGGCTAGCAGACAATCTGACCGGCAGTTGGCCAGTGTGGCTGCCGCAGGTGCCGGTTGGAAGGCACCTATTTGAATGCTCGCCACTGGGTTCTTCCCGCAGCGTGTACCAAAAAAGTGCGCCGATATAACCGCTTCGAGAGGACTTGTGCACATTTGTTGCGCAGCGTGTCATCGCGCTGTCACCTCGTGTTCTTGAGCAGTCGCTGCCTGTAGCAAAAATTTAAGTCAATGAAAAACATCGTTTTTTTTTACTGGTGAAAAAATCGTCAGTTTGACTGCGGGCCACGTTCCATGGGGGTTTGAGGGAGTTGCAGGACGGTTGTCCACTGAGTTATCCACAGCTTCTGTGGATTGTCCCAAGCGCTTGCTCTAGCACGGGCGTACAGGATTTTTTCGGCTTTACCCGTACGAAAAAAAGAGTAGAGTGGCGCGCCTTCCGATCTGCCCCACAGTACGTTATGAGGTTTCGCTCAGTATCTCCTTCTGCCATCTCCACACCTTCAGGTGTTATCGAACCCAAGCGCTTTTCGTTACGTGTCGCCATGTGGCAGCTCGACAGTCCGCGTCAGGGCAATAACCCTAACGTCAAGCACTTTGCCGGACGTTTGCTCAAGCAACCGGCACGTGAGGGGGGGCCGCGCAAAGCCGTCTGGGGCAGTTGATGTGTCGCGAATGCGGCAATGCCCGGGATCGGCGGATCGGTCATGATTTGTTGCGTCAGGCCGCCCGTGCAGGCGATCGACATGCCATGCGCGAGCTCGGTCAGATCCAGGATTGAGCTGTCCCTGGCCCGACGCCTTGGTTAACCTTCGTGCTTTATTTAATCGGCAGGAGTGGCTATGGCTATGGACTTGACCAGCATATTGCTGGGGCTGGCGGGTGCTGCACTGCCGTTATTGGTGCTGGTTTGGCAATTACAGCAACGCCTGAGTGCCCGGCAATCCGAGTTATCGCTGCTCGAAGAGCGTCTGAGCACGGCTCAACTCGCGCAAGAGGGGCTAAATGCCCAGCTCGATGCCAGTCGCGATGAAGTCAGCGACCTGAGCCAGGCCAATGCCACCAAGCAAGCGGATCTGGCGGCCGTTCGCCGTGAAATCGAACTGTTGCAGATCGAACGTGACAACGCTCGCGATGCCGCTCACGCCTGGAGTCTTGAACGCGCCAGCAAAGAAAGCGAGTTACGCAGACTGGATGCCCAGGCCGCGTCACTCAGCGCCGAGCTGCGCGAACAACAGGAAAGCCATCAACAACGCCTGAGCGACCTGCAAGGTTCGCGGGATGAGTTGCGTGCGCAGTTTGCGGAGTTGGCCGGGAAGATCTTCGATGAGCGTGAGCAGCGCTTTGCCGAGAACAGCCAGCAGCGCCTGGGTCAGTTGCTCGATCCACTGAAAGAACGCATTCAGCTGTTTGAAAAGCGTGTTGAAGAAAGCTATCAGGCCGAAGCCCGCGAGCGCTTCTCTCTGGCTAAAGAGCTCGAGCGGCTGCAGCAGTTGAACCTGCGCCTGAGCGATGAGGCGACCAACCTCACTCGCGCCCTCAAGGGCCAGAAAACCCAAGGCAACTGGGGTGAGTTGATTCTCGAGCGGGTACTTGAACATGCAGGTCTGGAGAAAGGCCGCGAGTACCAGACACAAGTCAGCCTCAAGGGCCCGGATGGCGAACGTTTTCAGCCGGACGTGCTGATCATGTTACCGGGTGACAAGCAGGTGGTGGTCGACTCCAAGGTCAGTCTCACTGCTTATCAGCAGTACGTGGTTGCCGATGACGAGGTAATCAGTCAGGCGGCCCTCAAACAGCATGTGTTGTCCCTGCGAAACCATGTCAAAGGTTTGGCCGGTAAGGACTACAAACGTCTGGAAGGCCTGCATAGTCTGGATTTCGTGCTGCTTTTTGTGCCGATCGAAGCGGCTTTTTCCGCCGCGTTGCAAGCGGAGCCGAATCTGTTTCAGGAAGCCTTTGACCGTAACATCGTGATCGTCAGCCCGACCACCTTGCTGGCGACGTTGCGGGTGATCGACAGCTTGTGGAAGCAGGAGCGCCAGAGCCAGAACGCACGGGAGATCGCCGAGCGCGCGGGCTGGCTGTATGACAAGTTTGTGTTGTTCATTCAGGACCTGGACGAAGTCGGAAATCGCCTGCAGCAACTGGACAAGGCCTACAGCGCGGCCCGCAACAAATTGACCGAAGGCCGCGGCAATCTGGTCAGCCGCAGCGAGCAGCTCAAGCTATTGGGTGCGCGGGCCAGCAAGAGTTTGCCGGCGGATCTGCTGGAGCGCGCGATGAGCGATGCGCACGGGGTGGTGGAAATGCCGGACTAGTGGCCTGTGTGGCTAGTTCGTTAGCTCAAATTCGGATGCTGGCGGCCCAGAGCCAAGGCGCTGTGACGAGTCATAGCCCGCTATGGCGAGGAACAGCAACGCAGGATATGGGCTGCT
>NZ_JBWKQB010000034.1:0-58077 GCF_059418545.1 Pseudomonas sp. GW821-FHT07G10
TCACGGTTGACTGTGGTTCGCACCTTCAGTCTGGCACTCAAGATGCCGAAGTGAGGAGGAGTCCATCCCATTGCTTTGGGTCGGTTGCAGCCAATCGCGAGCGGCAGCTATCAGCCAAAAGCAGTCGCTCGCTTTAAGGACAAATCAACGCCTGTCAGATAAATTCGCACCCCTGGGTTTCGTAAATAACTTTTAGCCTTACATCAATGGAATTGTATAGCTCACGATCAGGCGATTCTGGTCCTGGTCGCGGGCGATATCACTTCGGGACATCGCGTTCCGCCAGCCGAAACCGACGTTCTTCAACGCACCGCTCTGGATCACATAGTCCAGAGAGATATCGCGCTCCCATTCGCTTGCGTCCTTGCCGCTGGCAGTCTGAATATTGTCGCCCTTGAGGTACATCACCGATGCCTTCAAGCCTGGAGCACCCAGAGCAGCGAAGTCGTAGGCATACTGCGCGAACGCGGTCCGCTCACCCGCCTGGATGAAGGTCTGAATGGTGCGGTCGGTGTAAAGATAAAGACTGGCACCTGCCTCTCCTTTATCGACCAGGCCACCCTGATTGAGTTGCGCAAAGTTGCTGTTATCGGAAACGCTCTGATAGCCCGCCGTAATCGCATGGCCGCCCAACGAATAAATGAACGCCGCGCTCCAGGTATCGTTGTCGATTTCACCGGTACCGCCTTTGGTGAAACCGCTGAACTTAAACCCACTGGCGCGACCGGCCGCACTGCTGTTCTTGCCATCGGACGTGGTCTTGAAATAACGCAGGTCGGTTTTCAGCGAACCGTATTCACCGAGCGGCAACACATGCAGCAAACCAGCGAAGTGCTGTTGGTAATAGTCTTCGAGATTGGCGTAGTAATACTGAGCGGTCAGATCCTTCGTTAGTTTGTAATCGCCACCGGCAAAGGTAAATTTATTGCTTTCCTGCGTGCCGCCCGCAACGGCCAGACCTGCACTATCGCTGGAAGCACGCCCGGTGGCGTGTTCAAGTCGGCCGGCGGTGAAGGTCAGGTTATCGATTTCATTGCTGGTGACTTGCCCGCCCTCGAAGGTTTGAGGCAACAGACGGCCATCGTTGGAGACCAGTATCGGCAATTTCGGTTGTAAGGTGCCGTAACGCAGTTCGGTCTTCGAGAAACGCATCTTGGCGGTCGCACCGACACGACCCCATTGGTCCACGGCCTTGTCGCCGTCGCTGGGAAACATCGAGCCGCCGACATGACGACCCGTGCCGCTGTCGAGCTTCAATCCCAGCAGGCCAATAGCATCCACGCCGAACCCCACGGTGCCGTCGGTAAACCCGGATTGATAATTGAGCATGAAGGCCTGCCCCCACTCTTCGGTCTTCGAAGGCGCGGCGGCACCGTCGCGGTTATCGTTGTTGAAGTAGAAGTTGCGCAAGCCCAACTGGGCTTTGCTGTCTTTAATGAAATCAGCAGAGGCCAACGGGCTCATGGCAATACCTAGGCTGCCGGTCAAAAAACTTAATACTTGAAACGTGGCTTTCATCGGGACGAACTCCAGCGCGGGACCTATGTTCCGGGCACATTGAAAAGACAGCAGAAAGCATCCGGCCAATCAGCGAATTGACCAGTGCGCTAAACAATCATCGAGAAAAACTTCACCAACACACAGAAAGAGATAGTCGTTACGACCTCCGAAGAAACCCGGCAGAAAAGCGCCTTGAAAGTCCCTGTGTGATCAGTCGATCAATCCATGAGCGTCATAAAACGGATACGGCCCCGGATATTCACCGAACACCGCGTTATGGGTGATCAACCCCTGTTGCGCATGCCAGCGATGCAAGAGATACCCGGCCGGCTCCAGATTGAAATGCGCCGGGGCGGTTTGCTGTAGATCCAGCACGATTTGATGCGAGGTACCGGGGCACACACAACTCAGGCTGCCACCGAAACGCCGTTGCATCGGCCGGTGCAAATGCCCGCACAGCAAGCGCTCCACCTGCGGGTGACGGGCGATGAGCTGCTCCAGCGCCGCCGCATTGATGAACGGCTCGCGGTCCATATGGCCGATACCGCTGATAAACGGTGGGTGATGCAGAACCAATAGCGTCGGTACATCGGGACGACATGCCAGTTGTTCATCGAGCCAGAGCAACTGGCTGTCCAGCAACTGACCGCCATGGGCGCCAGGGATCGTCGTGTCCAGACCGATCAGGCGCACCGGATACTCCTCAACCACCCAATCCAGTGGTGCGCTGGCCGACATCGGCAAGTAAGCATGATCGGCAAATGCCGCCAGCAAATGCTCGCGATTGTCGTGGTTGCCGGGCACGAGGTAGCAAGGCATTTGCAGGCGCGCCAGTTCGGGATGCAGCACGGCATATTCAGCAGGACGACCGAAGTCCACCAGGTCGCCACTGATCACCACGATGTCGGGACGCGGATGGCTGGCATTCAAATGATCGACAGCACGACGCAACGCGCCAAGGGTATCGACGACGCCATAAGTCAGTCTTTGACCGGCTTTAAGGTGCAGATCGCTGATCTGCGCAATGAGAAACGGACAGTTCAAAATAAGTTCTCTGAAAACAACAGCATCACGAATGCAGGGTGAACAGGGCTTGCGGCTCTATGGCCAGGGCAATCAGGGCGCCGGGCGCGTGAATGACGTCGTCGGTGCTGTCCACCAACAACGGCTGTGCGGCGTCGACGTCCACCAACAGGCGGCTTTGGGCGCCCTGGAAAAACTGACCCACCAGACGTCCGCGCAGATGGCCTTGACTGTCCATCACCCGCAAATGTTCGGGGCGGCAATACACCGTGGCGGGCAGATTGGCGCCATGCCATGGGAGTTCGCCGCCGCTGACTTTCAAGCCATGGGTCGTGCGCTCGATCACCGAAAACGCATTGAGGTTGCCAACGAAACCGGCGACAAAAGCGTTGGCCGGCTGCTGATAGATTTCCCGCGGGCTGGCCAATTGCGCGATGCGGCCGTGCTCCATGACCAAGATGCGATTCCCCAGCGCCATGGCTTCTCCCTGGTCGTGGGTGACGAACACCGCGGTGATTCCCAAACCGCGTAGCAACTGATCCAGCTCGCTGCGCAAGCGTTCACGCAACTGTGCGTCCAGCGCCGCCAGCGGTTCGTCGAGCAGCAACACCCGCGGCCGGGGTGCCAGCGCGCGGGCCAGTGCGACACGCTGGCGCTGGCCGCCGGACAACTCGTGAATGCTGCGCTTGCCGTGATCGTGCAGGCCGACCAGCTCGAGCAACTCCGAGCAACGCTTGTTGCGTTCAGCGGGCGACAGGCCGCGAATTTTCAGGCCATAAACGATGTTGCCGGCCACATCCAGATTTGGAAACAGCGCGTAGTTCTGGAACACCATGCCCACGTCGCGACGCTCGATGGGCAGACGTGTGACCTCGCGGTCGCCAAAAAATATATGACCCGCGTCCGGGCGTTCCAGACCGGCGATCAGGCGCAAGGTGGTGGTTTTGCCGCAACCGGACGGGCCGAGAATCGCCAAGGTTTCCCCGGCTTCGATGGTCAGATTCAGATCATGCACAGCAACGGTGCCGTCAGAGAACGCCTTGCGGCAACCCTCCAGGCGAATAGTGGTTCCGGTCATCGACTCTCTCCACGGGAAAGACGGGCGCTGATGGTCTGCAACGCAATGAGCAGCGGCACGATCATCAACAGGAATATGAGGGTATAGGCGCTGGCGACTTCCAGCCTGGCCGAGGCATAGCTGTCGGCCAAGCCTACCGGCAATGTCTTGGTCATCGGGGTGTGAAGCATCCAGGTCAGGTTGAACTCGCCCAACGACAGGGTGACGACCATCAACGCCCCGGCGAGAATCCCCGCCCGGCAGTTGGGCACCACCACGCTGAAGAAACGCCGGATCGGCCCGGCGCCAAGGCTGGCCGCCGCTTCCTCCAGCGTTGGCAGGTGCTGACGTTGCATCACTGCCATCACCGGGCGCACCAGAAATGGCAGCGTGAACAGCACATGGCCGACGAGAATGAACACCCAGCTGCTACGAAACTCACCGAACTGACCATAGGTGAGCAGCAACGCCAAAGCGCTGGCCAGACCTGGCATCGCCACGGGCAGTACCATCAGCTCTTCGAACGCGCGGCTGAAGCGATTGTTCATCCGCACCAGCGCGTAAGCCGCCGGTACACCAATCACGCAGACACATAGCGCGCAGGCCGCTGCCAGTTGCAGGGATAGCCAGACGGTTGGTGAGTAGGTCTGCCAAACCTGTATCAGCCAGTCGAATGTAAGTCCGCTGGACAGGCCCACGAAATAATTGCGCGTCAGCCCGGCCAGCAGCGACATCAGCACGGGCACCAACATGAAGGCGCAAACCAGCAAGGTAAAAGCCAGTTGCCCGACAAACAGCGTTGAGCGTTTCACAAGACAGTCCCCGATTGTTTGACCAGCCGCCGGGCCAGCAACAGTACGGCCCAGGTCACCGCACCCAACACCACCGACAGTGCAGCGGCCACGGCGAAGTTGGCGTAATTGGTGAACACGTTGTAGATCGCCACCGGGGTCACGTTCAGCCGAGTGCCCAAGGTGAAGGCCGTACCGAATGCGCCCATGGAGGTCGCGAAACAGATAGCCCCACATGAGACCAATGCCGGCGCCAGGCCGGGCACTATGACATCGCAGACCACTCGCCAATGACCCGCCCCCAGTGAATGGGCTGCTTCTTCCAGGCTACGATCCAGGCTTTCGCAAGCCGCCATCACCGTGAGGATCACCCGCGGAATCGAGAAGTACAGATAGCCGATGAACAACCCTGTCAACGAGTAGGCAAAAATCCAGCGCTCCCCCGCCAGCTCGAGGCCAAGCGTGGCGAACAACCCCTGACGACCGGCCAGCAGAATCACCAGAAAGCCGACCACCACGCCGGGAAACGCCAATGGGAAGGTCAACAAGGCGACCAGTGCCGAGCGGCCGAAGAAGCGCTGGCGAGCCAGAAACACACCACTGATGCCGCCCACCAGCAGCGCCGCAAGGGTCACCACGAGGGCAAGAATGCAGGTCTGCGCCAGACTGCCCAGATATTGCGCGCTGGTCAGCACCTGCCAATAACCGCTGTCGCTGCCGTCGCGGCTTTGTCCACCCAGCACGATCAGGTGCGCCAGCGGCAATAACCAGAACGCGAACAGCACCGCTGCTGCCGGCGCCAGCGCCCAGGCAGCGGTCGGCCGCAAACGCGGCACGATGGCCCGACCCGACCTGCCTTCCTGAGCTTTTACTTGCGAAGCCGTCACTTACTTGACCTCACTCAGATAACGCGCGGAGAAGGCTTCCTGCACCGCCGCCATGTGTTCGTAATTGACTACGCCGGCCCGGGCATAGTCGCTGTCCGGCAGGAACTGCGCGGCGACGTTGGCAGGCATCTTCATCGCCCGCACTGGTCGCAGGTACGCTTTGGCCCACAGCGCCTGGCCTTGATCGGACAAGACAAAATCCAACACCTTCTCGGCGTTGGCCCGATGCGGGGCGTTGCCGACCATGCTCATCACGTAAGGCACGCTGATGCTGCCTTCCTTGGGAATCACGAACGCGACGTTGGCGTTGTCCTTGTAGCGAGCGCGATAAGCGTTGAAGTCGTAATCGACCAGAATCGGCAACTCGCCGGACAGCACCCGCGCATAAGCCGTCTGCTTGGGCACGATGGGCGAGTTTTTCGCCAGTTTTTGGAAGTAATCAATGGCGGGTGCGAAGTTATCCAGGGTGCCACCCATGGCCTGGTTGATGGCCACGGCAGAGACGTAACCCACGAAGGCGCTGGACGGATCAAGATAACCAACCATGCCTTTGTATTGGGGTTTGAGCAGGTCGGCCCAGCTTTGTGGAACCGGCAGGCCACCCAGCGCATCGACGTTGACCATGATGCCCAGGGTGCCGGAGTGAATCGCAAACCAGTGCCCCTCAGGGTCCTTCAAGCCCGCTGGAATCTGGTCCCAACCCTTCGGCTTATAAGTGCCGACCACCCCGGCTTTTTGCGCCTGCAAACCGAACGTCACGCCGTAATACACCACGTCAGCCACCGGTGCGGCTTGTTCGGCTACCAGTTGCGCCAATGACTGGCCGGAATTCTTATTGTCCAGCGGGACCTGCACGCCGGTGGTGTCGGCAATCGCCTTGAGCTGTGCGCCCCAGTCCGCCCATTCCGGAGGGCAGTTGTAGCAAATCGCCGTTTCGGCGGCTTGGGCCAGGCTGGCCACGCCGTATAGCAACAACGCCGCCAGGGTTTTACTGAAGCGGATCATCAAGCGTCTCCTCGTAGGGTTGAGTACTTTCGCCCGGCCGGATAAGGCAAGGCAGGCAATGGGAAACCGGTGCGGCGCCAGCGATCTGCGCCAGTAATTGATCGATCACGGTGCAGGCCAGCGCCTCGATGGGTTGAACGACGCTGCACAGCGTCGGGTGCATCTGAGTGCCGAGGGCGATGCCGTCAAAGCCAATGACCGAGAGCTGCCCAGGCACGTTCCAGCCGTTGCGCCGCAGTTCCGCGATCAGACTGATCGCCAGCAAGTCGTTGGAGCAGACCAGCGCACTGGGTGCCTGCGGGCCGTGCAGTAACGGCTCGATGGCGGCGAAGTCAGCCTGGGTATGGGCGGGCATTTCGATCACCGGCAGGCTGTCGAGGCCGGCCTCACGCATAGCGTCGCAATAACCGGCGTAACGCAGGCGAGAGCGGTCGGACTGCAAGGCTGGACCGGCGACCATGCCGATCTGCAAGTGTCCTGTTTCCAGCAGATAACGGGTGGCGAGCGCCATGCCTGCGCGGTTATCCACCGATACGGCGCTGTAGTCAGGATTGTCGGGCTGGTGATAGGCCAGCACAAAAGGCGTGTCTTCGCTGGCAAGGCTTTGCAGCACGCGGCTGCTCTCGGCGTCGGTCACGGTGAGGACCAGACCATCGACCCTCTGCCGCAACAACTCCTCAACCACCGCGCTTTCGCGCTCGCTGCTGTAGTCGGTAGTTGCCAGCAACAGGTTGTAACCGTGTAAGCGTGCAGCCTGCTCCATCGCCTGAAACTGCTCGGCGAACACCGGGTTGAGCAGATTGGGCACCACCACACCGATCAGGTTGGTGGTTTGCAAGCGTAGTTGGCGGCCGAGGCGATTAGGCCGAAAACCCAGCTGACGCGCAGCGGCGAATACTTGCTCTCGGGTGGCCGGACGCACCACTTCGGGGGAGGCAAAGGTTCGCGCGGCGGTCGCCCGCGAAACACCTGCCAGCCGTGCAACCTCTTTCAAATCAGTCATTGTCACTCGCTTGAGATCGATCTCATTTGCGAGAACAGTACTCAGGAAACATGGCATTCCCGCGATGAGTAGATGACGTTTAGATGTCAGAAACGACGTTCATAGACTGAGCAGCATGGTTGATGCCCGAACTTCGTGCCTGTCTTCGACCACCGGCACACTTATTCGAGCGATCATGCTGCGTTGAAAACATGCTCGTGCGCGAGTCCGATCGGAATGCTCATTTACAACCAGTAAAGTCGAGCGCGACCCCGGCCGTTCCTCGCCTGTCTTCGCCTTGCCTGATCGCCGCTCGGCGACTTTTCATACAAACCCTGGACCGGGCTCAAGCCAGCAGCTCGGTGATCCATCGGGCCTGCCGAGCGACGTCCTGAACCTTCTCCTCGGGCACGGCCTGCCGCGCCCGGGCGAAGTTTGCCAGGGTCTGCTGTTTCTGGCTCAGCATCCGCTGCCACTTGACCAGGAACGCCGGGCTGCGTGCCTGCATCTGCAGCGGGCCGAAGTACAACTCCTCGGCGGTGTACATCACCGGCCCGGCGCGCTCGGCGACGATGATTTCGTAGTCGAAGCGATTTTCCCGCAGCACTTCCTCGCAGAGGATGCGGTAACCATTTTCCATCAGCCATTGGCGCAGTGGCTGCTCGCCGCCGTTGGGCTGCAGAATCAGGCGCTCCTGTCCGTTCAGGCGCGCCTTGCCGCTGTCGAGGATGTCGCGGATCGTCTCGCCGCCCATGCCGCAGATGCTGATCGCCGTGATCCCGTCTCCCGGCTCGATCGCCGCCAGGCCATTGGCCAGGCGCACGGTGATCCGCAGGTCTTGGCCGCTCTCGCGCACGGTGCGTTTGGCCGAGTGGAACGGCGTCAATGCCACCTCGCCGGCCACCGCCGCCGCGATGGCACCACGGCGCATCAACGCCACCGGCAGGTAGCCGTGATCCGAGCCGATATCGGCCAGGCGCGCACCTGCTGGCACATGCCCCGCCACGCGCTCCAGGCGCATGGACAATGTCTGTTCGTTCAACTGCAGCCCCTTTTCACCACGAACGTCCGGCACCTATGGCCGGATTGGGGCGTGATTCTGTCGAGCAACGCTGTGCATTTCAAATATATGCGACCAGGGCCATGGCTCGACCCGTACCTGCCGCTTGCGTATCGGCCCAAAGCGAACCCTGGTTATTGGCCGCTTTTGGCCGACCTTTGCGGAGCCTGAGAGGCTGCAAAGGGTCGATTGCTGCCCTTGGCGAGAGGCAGGAAACGGCCATCTCCAGTCGTTCCTCTGCGCGCTCAGACGGACAGTCAAGCGTCGGCTCCGCCCGGATAGCGGACTTTCAGTCGTCACTCGAACTCGCGTCGCCATCGTCTGAATCGGCGAACATTCCAGTCTTACTGACTACGGGCAGCGACTTCTGACAGGTTACGTTGCTCGCTCTTTGCAAGGATCTCGCGAAGGCGGGCGATATTGATAGAGCCACTTGCTAAGTCGATGATGACATTGTGGTCGAGCGTGAGCTTCATAACTCGGACCTACCTCCGACTGGATTCTGAGAACCGAAGGATACGCACTCACCCACGGTGTGCCGATTGAGCTGGCCATGCTTGCATGGCGACGTCTGCGATCGCCTTCAGCTTTTGCGGGCCGCCTCCGTCTCGTGCCTGGACGGCCATTCCGCGGGTCACGGCGCTGTAGAAGGCAGCAAGTGCGGGCACGTCGGTGTCAGGCGGTAAGTCGCCGTCTTCGACCCCCTTGCGCAACCGCTGCGCCATCATCTCTTCAGCGTTTGCGCGGTGCTTGGCCATCGTCTCACGAATAGAAGCGAATTCGGGGGGCAGCTGAGTGCCGGCCAGAGAGATCATGCAGCCCGATGGGTGGTTGTTTCGAGTGAATTCCACGACGGTAGCATCGAGAAGCTTCTTGAATGCTTCTCGCGTGTCGGCCGTGCCGAACAGTCTGCCAGCAAACCAGACTTCGGACATGCTCAAGTATGCTTCAGTCGCTTCCTTGTAGAGCTGCTCCTTGCTGCCGAACGAGTTATAGAAGCTCGAGGGGCTGATCCCCATGGCCTGGATCAACTGGTCGAAGGAGGTTCCTTCGTATCCCTGCTCCCAGAAGAGCTTCATGGCTCGGCTCAGAGCTTCCGTACGATCAAAGGTTGAGGGCCTGCCGCGGCTGCGCCGGGGTTGCGTATCTTTTTTTGTAGTCATGGTTCCAAAAATACTTGACATGCTGTAGAGACGAACCGACTCTACCATAATGGAGCGATCGCTCCAATAATCAAATCCTTGCGGAAGGAGTCTATGATGCAGCGAATTGTTCACGCCAACCATGGCGAGCCCGCCGAGGTGCTCACGCTGGAAGCATTTTCCGATGCTCCTTCTCTTGTGAGCGGAGCGGCGCTTGTGCGTGTGTCCGCCGCACCGGTTCATCCGGGCGACTTGCTGGGCGTCTCCGCTTCCCCCGCCTTCGGGGCGGCTCCCCTCATCCCGAGGGGAGGTCGAGTGCCCGGCGTCGAAGGTGTAGGGGTGGTGGAAGCGCTGGCCGCTGACATCGACCCTTCACACCGGATTCAGGTCGGCACACGTGTGGCCTTCTTTCCCGTCAACGGCGCCTGGAGCTCCAGGATCGCCGCGCCTGTCCAGTCGCTGATACCCGTGCCCGATGAAGTGAGCGATGAGGTCGCAGCGCAGATGTTGGTCAACACGTTGACTGCACGCCTTGCGATGCGGGCTGGTCACAACGCGTTGCCTGAAGACAAGCGCGAAGATGTCACGGTTATTCAGACGGCTGCCAATTCCGCCGTCGGAAAGCTGCTCACTCATCTGCTCGTCGAAGTGGGCGTCAATCCGATCCTGCTCGTAGGCTCCAGGGCGAGCGCGCAAGCGCTTAAAGCTGCTCGCCCCAACCTTTCTGTCATCGTCACGGAGAACCAGGGCTGGAAGGACGAGCTTCGCGATGCGCTTGCGAACAAGCCCGTCTACGTGGCGTTCGATGGCGTCGGCGGCGCGCTATTGCCCGACGTAGCGAGCTTCCTCGCTCGCGGCGGAACGATCATTAGCTACGGCTCCCTGGGCGGCGCTACGACGGACATTCGTTCCATCGCCCCTCGAGCGCTGACCATCAAGGGTGTGTCGTTGTTCAGTTGGCAATTCGAACCTGCGGCGGTGCACGATGCAGACGTGGCCAAGGCGCTCGAGCTCGCACGCAACTTCCCGAGCCTTTTCCCCGTAGCGGAACGATATCAGGCGAGCGACTACCTGGGAGCGCTCGAACATACGTACCGCAGGGGAAGGGCCGGCATGGTGCTGCTCGCGTTCTAGCGCTACGCGTCCTGCGTAATGTGAGGCGCTCCTCGTCATGAGGGGCGGCTTGGTAGCGTTCACCCCGGTTTTTGCACGATTTCGAAATGAGCCCCGAGAGCCGAAGTATTGCCTCTCGGCTTTCCAGCTAAGCATCTTATGAAAGGACGTAAGCCATGCGTGCTATCCAGAACACCGCTTTCGGCGACCCCGTCGAGACTCTGAAACTCGTTGACCTTCCGGAGCCGGCCAACTCCGGCCCGGATGAAGTCCTGATCGCGATGGAGTATGCCCCCATCAACGGCAATGACCTGGCCGTCATCACCAATCGCTTCGTCTACTCGACTCCACTGCCCTCGATCGTGGGCAACGAAGGCGTCGGGCGAGTTCTGCAGGTAGGCTCGAATGTCTCCAACGTGAAGGTCGGCGACCGCGTGTTGCCCCCGCTTTATGCGTTGACCTGGCGCGAGCGCCTAGTGATCCCGGCCAAGGGGCTGATTGCGCTGCCTGCCAACGTCGATCCACGTCAACTGGCCATGCTGCGCATCAATCCTCCCACGGCCGTACTTCTGCTCGGGCGCTTCGTTGACCTCAAGGAAGGCGACTGGATCGTGCAAAACGCGGCCAACTCCGGCATCGGCCGCACGGTGATCGCGTTGGCGAAGAAGCGTGGCCTGCGGACCATCAACTTCGTACGTCGTCCGGAACTGGTCAAGGAACTGGAAGAAGCTGGTGGGGACGTCGTTCTCGTCGATGAGCCTGGCGCCGTCGACAAAGCCAAGGCCGCGGTCGGTCCGGGCAACGTCCGTCTGGCCATCGACGGCCTGAGCGGTTCGGCTGCGGTGCGCCTGATCGACGTGCTGTCGCAAAACGGTACGCTGGTGAGCTATGCGTTCACAAGCGGCGAGCTGGTCACGCCGCTCAAGGTCGTGGACCTGCATCTGCGCGGCATCGTCGTGCGCGGCATATACATCGACCTTCCCGAATACCTGCCATACATCATGGACGCAATCAAGGAGTCTGCCGAACTGATGGCTCGCGGCGAGCTTGACCTGCCTGTGGCTGCCGTCTATCCGCTTGCGGACTACCAAAAGGCCGTCGCTCACGCAATCAAGGGTGGCAAGGTGCTGCTCGACTTGCGCTCATCGAACTGACCTGCCTGTTCTGTTAAGTGCCGTGCTTCTGGACGAGCATGGCTTCGTTGACTTACGTTGCCGCTGAGGTGTCGAAATGAAGATTGGTTTTATTGGAGCCGGGGCTGTAGCGCAGTCCATCGCCAGGAGCGCCATTCAAGCAGGACATGAGGTTGTCTTGAGCGCTCGTCGTGGGCCGCAGGCTTTGGGCGATATAGTGGCCGGACTCGGTCCGAAGGCGTCGGCAGATACGGTCCAGGAGGTGGCCCGGCTCGAGCTGGTCATGCTCGCCGTTCCATGGCTTCAAGTCCCGTCGGCCCTGGATGGGCTGCCCAATTGGGCAGGTCGCATTTTGGTGGATACCACCAACCCTTTTACGCAACTCGAGCCTGAGCTCGTTCTGGCGGACTTGGGGGGCACGGGCGCCAGCGAGATCGTCGCGGCACACGCGCCAGGGGCTCGCGTCGTGAAGGCGTTCAATGCTATCCGCATGGAGCACTACGACAAGGGCCCGAAGTTTCATGACGGAAAGCGCGTCATCTTCGTCTCCGGTGACGACAAGGACGCAAAGGCGGTGGTGATCGGACTCGTCAACGATTTTGGCTACGCACCAGTGGATCTTGGCGGTCTGGTTTCGGGCGGTCGCATGCAGCAAGCGGGTGGTCCGATTGCTGGCCACGACTGGGTCGTCGCATAGGACTGCAAGGTATGCAAACCAATGTCGCGTTATTTCGGGAAGCAGAGCGGCTGGATGTCCGGTTGTCTTTGTGATCTGCCGTTGGCGGGACGCCGCTTCGAACGTCGGCAACGGGTCGACAGCTGCCCATCGCGACAGGCAGCTATCGGCAATATCTGACATTCGCGAAGGTCTGTGAGCAGGAACAGCGCGGCGATCTGAAGCGGTGTGTGGCCCAGTGGTTGGAGGTGCAGCACAAACTTGCGCAGTGCACCGTCGCTTAGGGTGGGGCCCAGTAATTGCCAGTCACCAGCAGGCAGGAGGATTGCCCTCTCCCCCACGGGAGAGGGCGGGTGCCAGCCTTATGTGTGATGAATTTCCCGGTCCTTGGTTTCCGGCAGGAAGAACGTGCCAAGAATGGCCGTCATCACGGCGATGACGATGGGGTACCACAGCCCGTAGTAGATATCACCCGTGGCCGCCACCATGGCGAACGCCACCGTAGGCAGAAAGCCGCCGAACCAGCCATTGCCGATGTGGTAGGGCAGCGACATCGAGGTGTAGCGGATGCGCGCCGGGAAGAGCTCCACCAGCCAGGCGGCAATCGGGCCGTAGACCATGGTCACGTAGATCACCAGGATGGTCAGGAGCAACAGCACCATCGGGTAGTTGGTCTTGGCCGGGGCGGCCTTCTCGGGGTAGCCGGCGTCCTTGAGGGCGGTGCCGAGGGTGACGGTGAAGGCGTCGTTGCGGGTCTTGAAGTCGGCGGCCGGCATGCCGGTACCTTCGAAGCTCGGGATCAGCTTGTCGCCGATGCGGATTTGCGCGACGGCACCCGGCTCGGTCTTCTCGTTGGCGTAGGGGATGGCCTTTTTCGCCAGCAGGCTCTTGGCGAGGTCGCAGGAGCTGGTGAATTTGGCCTTGCCCACAGGGTCGAACTGGAACGAGCATTGGCCGGGA
Organism: Pseudomonas sp. GW821-FHT07G10; assembly: GCF_059418545.1. NCBI lineage: Bacteria > Pseudomonadati > Pseudomonadota > Gammaproteobacteria > Pseudomonadales > Pseudomonadaceae > Pseudomonas > Pseudomonas sp. GW821-FHT07G10. The sequence continues at coordinate 13,330 of NZ_JBWKQB010000034.1, forward strand.
TCGGCGACCACAGTAACCGGGTTCTTCTCCTGCGCAATGAACACGTCGGGGTTACCGAATTCGGTCAACGCATGGAAGATCGGGAAGTAGGTCAGCGCCGCGAGGATGCAGCCGGCCATGATGATCCCCTTACGGCCGATGCGGTCGGACAGGCTGCCGAACACGACGAAGAACGGCGTGCCGATCAGCAGGGAGCCGGCAATCAGCAAGTTGGCGGTCTGCGGGTCGATCTTGAGCGTTTGCAGCAGGAAGAACAGTGCATAGAACTGCCCGGTATACCAGACCACGGCCTGGCCGGCAGTGCCGCCGAGCAGCGCCATGATCACTATCTTGAGGTTGTCCCAGCGGGCGAAGGATTCGGTCAGCGGTGCCTTGGAGGACTTGCCTTCGGCCTTCATTTTCATGAACACCGGCGACTCGCTAAGCTGCAAGCGGATGTACACCGAGACGATCAGCAGCAGGATCGACAGCAGGAACGGAATCCGCCAGCCCCAGGCTTCGAAGGCTTCGGTGCCGAGAATGGTGCGGCAGGCAAGGATCACCAGCAGCGAGAGAAACAGGCCCAGGGTCGCGGTGGTCTGGATCCATGAGGTGAAGTAGCCGCGCTTGCCTTTCGGCGCATGTTCGGCCACGTAGGTCGCCGCGCCGCCGTACTCACCGCCCAGGGCCAGGCCTTGCAGCAGGCGCAGGGTGATCAGGATGACCGGCGCCGCCACCCCGATGGTCGTGTAGCCGGGCAGAAAGCCCACCACAGCAGTGGAGGTACCCATGATGACAATGGTAATGAGGAAGGTATGCTTGCGCCCGATCATGTCGCCCAGTCGGCCGAACACGACGGCGCCGAAGGGGCGTACGGCGAAACCCGCGGCGAACGCCAGCAGCGCGAAGATGAAGGACGTTGTCTCATTGACCCCGGAGAAGAAGTGCTTGGCGATGATCGCGGCGAGGGAGCCATAAAGGTAAAAGTCGTACCACTCGAACACGGTGCCCAGGGACGAGGCGAAAATGACCTTGCGCTCCTCCTTGGTGATCCCGCGGTGGGGCACGCTGCCCGTGGATGTATTGTCGATTACGGCCATGAGTCTTCTCCGTCTTGATCTTGTCGTAGGCCGGAGTACCACACTGCCTTTCTTTGCCGCACCCAGGCCCTAGGGCTGATATCACCGGATTATGGATTGCGCGAAGCATCGAAACAGGCTGACGGCCTTCCTTGAAGCATAATCTCCTTCGCGCATATATCCACTCGCCATCCCTCTCAAACCCAGACTGACGCGCTGTCGAATTGCTATTCAGACCTGCGAGATCTCACGCGAAGCGTCTGGGTGGCGTCCCGCTGATGCCTGCTTCTTCGGGGCGACCATCGTCTGGAACTTCGGTTTAATTCGGGCATTAGGCATATCAGCCTCGGCACTGTCGATTTCATGCCCCCTCGTTCGTCTACGCAGATGGGGCGCAGAGCTTGCCGGTAAAGATCAACCAGAGGCGTCGCCCCGCTATCCGGAGGGTCATGGCAAACTTCACTCAAGTCATGAACAAGCGCATCGTCGCACTTCTTCTGCTTACACAGAATTTAGTTGCGTTGCATCGACCGGTCGAATCCACAGTCGAAAGCGGCGCCCCGCCGCTTTCACATCAGAAGTTCGCCGGGGTGTTGGCACTGATGATTTCAGCCTCATCCGCCCCGATATTCCGAAACCGATGCGGCAGCGTCGTCGGAAAGTAATACCCATCCCCGGCATTCAGCACACTGATCTGCCCATCCACCGTCAACTCAACCGTCCCACGGGTAACCAGCCCGCACTCCTCCCCTTCCGCATGCACAATCGGCTCTTCGCCAGAACTGGCCCCAGGCGCGTACTGTTCGCGCAAAAGCCGCATCTGCCGGCTCGGCACCGAAGCGCCAATCAACAAAAGACGCAGGCCATCACGGCCCAGGTCGGGCTGCTCGTTGGCGCGGAAGACGTATTTGTGCTCTTGGGGCGGTTGATCGAAGGTGAAGAAGTCCGCCAAAGACATGGGAATGCTTTCGAGGAGCTTTTTCAGGGAACTGACAGAAGGACTGACTCGATTTTGTTCGATCAGGGAGATGGTGGCATTGGTGACGCCGCTACGCCGGGCCAGCTCGCGCTGGGACAGCTTGTAGCTTTCGCGTACTAATTTGAGTCGTGAGCCCGTGTCCATGACAGCCTTATGCGATAAATACTTAAGGGTTATGGGGGTGGATGGCGGGCGACTTTTGGCCGCGAAAAACACCGCTTCCCTGTCCCAGAAACGTGAAAGGCGGGTATTAAATCACGTTTGTTCGTGTTGCTCAGCAGCTTCGATAAACGGCTGGGTAAAAAGGCCGTTGGGCCTGCTGCCAGTCAGTTCAGACCCGCAAATTGTGGGAGCGAGCCTGCTCGCGATAGCGGTGTGTCAGGCGACATCAATGCTGACTGTGCTGCCCTCATCGCGAGCAGGCTCGCTCCCACACTTGATCAGTGATGCTTGCAGAGCCTGTGCACACCCGCCAATCCCTGTGGGAGCCGAGCTTGCTCGCGATGGCGGTGTGTCAGGCGACATCGATGCTGAATGTGTCGACCTCATCGCGAGCAGGCTCGCTCCCACATGGATTGCGCCGCTTAGATGCCGAAACGGTCACGCAGCGCGTAATACGCGGCGCCCATGGCGGTGAGCGGCGCCTGGAAGGTTCGGCCGCCGATCATCGGCATGTGTGGCAAGGACGCAAACGCGTCGAAGCGCTCGGCGTCGCCGCGGATCATTTCCGAGATCAGTTTGCCGGCCAGGTGCGAGCAGGTGACGCCGTGGCCGCTGTAGCCCTGCATGTAGTAGGCGTTCTTTTCGATACGGCCGAATTGCGGCATGCGCGACATGGTCAGCAGGAAGTTGCCGGTCCAGCGGTAGTCAATCTTCACGTTCTTGAGCTGCGGGAAGGTCTTGAGGATTTTCGGCTTGATCAGTTGCTCGATGTCATCCGGCTCGCGAGCGCCGTAGACCACGCCGCCGCCGTAGAGCAGGCGGTTATCGGCCGTGAGACGGTAGTAGTCGAGCAGGTAGTTGCAGTCTTCGACGCAGTAGTTGTTGCTGATCAGGCTCTTGGCCACTTTGGCCGACAACGGCTCGGTGACGACGATCTGCGAACCGCACGGCATGCTCTTGCGCGTCACGCGGGCGTCGAGGTCCTGGTTCAGGTAGGCGTTACCGGCAATCAGCAAGTACTTGGCCCGCACCACGCCCTTGGCGGTTCTGACGACAATCGGCTCACCGTAGGTGATTTCGAGCGCACCGGATTGCTCGAAGATTTTCCCGCCCAGGCCAATGATGGCGGCTGCCTCACCCAAGGCCAGGTTCAAGGGGTGTACGTGACCGCCCTGCATGTCCAGCAGGCCGCCGATGTAGTTGTCCGAGCCGACTTCTTTGGCGATGTCCTTGGCATCGAGCATTTTCAGGTTCTGGTTGCCGTAGCGCTCCCAGCTGCTTTTTTGCTCGGCCAGGCCTTTGAGCTGCTTCTTGTTCAGCGCCGCGAAAATACCGCCCGGCTTGTAGTCGCACTTGATGTCGTACTGTTTTATGCGCGAACGGATGATGTCCGCGCCTTCGAAGATCATGCTGCCGAGGATTTCTGCGGTCTTGTCGCCGTAGCGCTGCTCGATGACATCGACGTCACGGCTATAGGAGTTGACCAGTTGGCCACCGTTGCGACCGCTGGCGCCGAAGCCGACTTTGGCGGCTTCCAGCACCGTGACGCTGTAGCCCGCTTCTGCGAGAAACAGTGCCGAGGACAAACCGGTGTAGCCCGCGCCGATCACGCAGACATCGCACTCGACCAGTTGATCGAGCACCGGAAAATCGATGGTCTCGTTGCGGGTCGCGGCGTAGTAGCTGTTTACATGTTTTTGCATGATTGAATTCCCGAGCGGTCGCACGCAGATGCCGGCGACCGCTGCTGTGAAAATGTTAGAGCTTGATCCAGGTCGCTTTGAGTTCGGTGTACTTGTCGAACGCATGCAACGACTTGTCGCGACCGTTACCCGACTGTTTGAACCCACCAAACGGCGCAGTCATGTCGCCACCGTCGTACTGGTTGACCCAGACGCTGCCGGCACGCAAACCGCGAGCGAAGGTGTGGGCCTTGCTCAGGTTACTGGTCCAGACACCGGCCGCCAGACCGAAGATGCTGTCGTTGGCGATGTGCAGGGCTTCTTCAACGGTGTCGAAGGTGATGAGCGACAGCACCGGGCCGAAGATCTCTTCCCGGGCAATCGTCATCGCGTTGCTCACGCCATCGAAAATCGCCGGCTCAACGTACAGCCCGCCCGTTTCCTCGAGGGTGCGCTTGCCACCCGCGATCAGTCGAGCGCCCTGCTCCTTGCCGACTTCGACGTAACGCAGCACGGATTCCAGCTGGCGCTGATCGACCACTGCGCCGACCGCTGTCGCCGGGTCCAGGGCATGCCCCGGTTTCCAGGCTTGCAACGCTTCCACCAGCAATGGAATGAACTGCTCGCGGATCGAACGCTCGACCAGCAAACGCGAACCTGCGGTGCAGACTTCGCCCTGGTTGAAGGCAATGGCGCTGGCCGCTGCCTGTGCTGCCGCGCGCAAATCCGGCGCATCGGCAAACACCACGTTCGGGCTTTTCCCCCCTGCTTCAAGCCATACGCGTTTCATGTTGCTTTGCCCGGCGTAGACCAGCAGTTGCTTGGCAATCGCGGTCGAGCCGGTGAACGCCAGCACATCGACATCCATGTGCAAGGCCAGGGCCTTGCCAACGGTGTGACCGAAGCCCGGCAGGACGTTGAACACCCCTTTGGGGATCCCCGCGTCCAGCGCCAGCTGAGCAATCCGGATCGCCGTCAGCGGCGATTTTTCCGAAGGCTTGAGGATGAACGAGTTACCCGCCGCCAGGGCCGGCGCGAACTTCCAGCTGGCCATGATCAACGGGAAATTCCACGGCACGATGGCCGCGACCACGCCCGCCGGTTCGCGAGTGATGAGGCCCAACTGATCGTGCGGCGTCGCCGCTACTTCGTCGTAGATTTTGTCGATCGCCTCGGCGCTCCAGCGGATCGCATTGGCGGTCGCGGGTACGTCGATGGCCATGGAATCGCTGATGGGCTTGCCCATGTCCAGCGTTTCCAGCAGCGCCAGTTCTTCCTGGTGATCCAGAATCAGATCGGCGAAACGAATGAGGATGCGCTTGCGCTCTGCCGGGGCCAGTCTGGCCCAGACGCCGGACTCAAACGTGCGACGCGCAACCTGCACCGCCACATTCGCGTCGGCTTCGTCGGTGCTGGCGACGTTCGCCAGAAAGCGACCGTCCACCGGGCTCATGCACTCAAAGGTGTCGCCGCTGAGTGCCGAGCAGTATTGGCCGTCAATGAATGCCCGGCCTTCTAGTGTCAAGGACTGAAAGCGTTGCTCCCAGTCGCTGCGAGTAATTGCCATTGAAGTGACTCAACGCAGAGAAATAAGTAGTCGTCGGACTGATGCCATGTAGGAGCTGAGCTTGCTTGCGATGGCGGTGTGTCAGGCGACATCAGTGTTGACTGATCCGCCGCTATCGCGAGCAAGCTCGGCTCCTACAGGGGTTGTGTGTCGGGCACAACAAATGTGAACGACAGCTCCTACAGGTTGTTCGCCTCAGACCGTGTGCAAGTACCAGTTGTACTCAAGGTCTGAAATGGAGTTTTCAAACTCGGCGAGTTCGCTTTCCTTGCACGCCACAAACACATCGATGTACAGCGGGTCGATGTAGCGAGCCATGACTTCGCTGTCGTCCAGCTCGCGCAAGGCATCGCGCAAGTTGTTCGGCAGGCTCTGTTCGTTCTGCTCGTAGCTGTTTCCTTCAACCGGTGCACCCGGCTCGATCTGGTTGGTCAGGCCGTGGTGAATGCCGGCCAGGACCGACGCCATCAACAGGTACGGGTTGGCATCGGCGCCGGCGACCCGGTGCTCGATACGTACCGCATCGGCCGAGCCCGTCGGAACGCGTACCGCAACAGTACGGTTGTCGATGCCCCAGCTCGGCGAATTCGGCACGTAGAACTGTGCACCGAAACGGCGGTAGGAGTTGACGTTCGGGCAGAGGAAGGCCATCTGCGCCGGCAGGGTCTCGAGCACACCGCCGATCGCGTGACGCAATGCGGCGTTCTGCTCGGGATCCTCGCTGGCAAAGATGTTGTTGCCTTCTTTATCAAGGATCGAAATGTGCACGTGCAGACCGTTGCCCGCCTGGCCCGGGTAAGGCTTGGCCATGAAGGTGGTGTCCATTTCATGGTCGTAGGCGATGTTCTTGATCAGACGTTTGAGCAGTACCGCGTAATCGCACGCTTTGATCGGGTCGGCAACGTGGTGCAGGTTCACTTCGAACTGCGCCGGAGCACTTTCCTTGACGATGGCGTCGGCAGGAATGCCTTGCTCTTTGGCACCTTCCAGAATGTCCTGGAGGCAGTCGACGTATTCGTCCAGATCGTCGATCAGATACACCTGAGTCGACATCGGACGCTTGCCGGACACCGGCGAACGTGGCGACTGCGGACGGCCGTTCACGTTGTCCTGGTCGATCAGGTAGAACTCAAGCTCGAATGCGGCGCAGATGGTCAGGCCCATTGCATCGAACTTGCTCACGACCTGACGCAGCACTTCGCGAGGATCGGCGAAGAAGGGTTCACCTTCGAGTTCGTGCATGGTCATCAGCAGTTGCGCGGTCGGGCGCTTCTGCCAGGGTTCGATGCACAGGGTTCCGGGGATGGGATAGCAGATTCGGTCAGAGTCGCCGATATCCAGGCCCAGACCTGTGCTTTCTACTGTAGAGCCGTTGATATCCAGGGCAAACAGCGAGGCCGGGAGGTTAATGCCTTTTTCGTAGACCTTGTGGAGACTGGTGCGCTCGATGCGCTTGCCGCGCACCACGCCGTTCATATCCGCAATCAGAAGGTCGACGTACAAAACCTCAGGATGTTTCTTAAGGAATGCGTTCGCTTCGTTGAGCTGAACGGCACGCAGGGGTACCGACATGATGCACCTATTATGTTAATTATTATGTTCACCGCCCTTTCACGAGCCCAGTCAATCCGAAAGGCAAAGTGAAGTCAATAGCGAACAGAGCACCATCAGCGTTGAATTTATTTGCCGTGTCAGCCGCTCATCAACCGTTTTACTGCCTAAAGCCCGCGCCAGCTCAAATCCTCAGCTCCTTTTCCGTTTAGAATTTTTTACATGAGAGTTGTTAATTAAAATCAACAAGGCTAAGCTCCGGAAAAGCTCGTTCAAGTGTGAAACTTCGAGGTGATAAAAATGGCACTCAAGCCATTGATCGGCGTTACTGCGTGCGTCAAAGATATTGGGCTGCATCCCTACCATGTCAGCGCAGACAAGTACGTACGTGCTGTCAGCGTTGCTGCACTGGGGCTCCCGGTAATCATTCCTTCCCTGGCTGAACTGACCGATATAGACGGTCTGCTCGAGCATCTGGACGGCCTGCTGTTTACCGGCTCGCCTTCCAACGTGGAGCCATTCCACTATCAGGGCCCAGCCAGCGAACCGGGGACGGCACACGATCCTCAGCGCGACGGCACCACCCTTCCCTTGTTACGTGCAGCCGTGGCGGCGGGCGTTCCAGTGCTCGGCATCTGCCGCGGCTTTCAGGAAATGAACGTGGCGTTCGGTGGCAGCCTTCATCAGAAGGTCCACGAAACCGGCACCTTCATGGATCATCGCGAAGCCGATCATCCTGACCTGGCCGTCCAGTACGCCCCGGCGCATGCCGTCAATGTTCAACCTGGCGGCGTGTTCGCGGCACTCGACCTGCCCCCGGTGATTCAGGTCAATTCCATTCACGGCCAAGGCATCGACAGGCTGGCACCCGGTTTACGGGTCGAAGCCATCGCGCCCGATGGATTGATCGAGGCCTTCTCTGTTGATAGAGGGCCTGTCGAGCACGGCCAGGCATTTGCCGTTGGCGTGCAATGGCACCCGGAATGGCAGGTCCTGTCGAACCCTCCCTACTTGAGTATTTTCCAGGCGTTTGGCGACGCGTGCCGGCAACGCGCGGCGCTGCGTAATACGCGCTGACTTAAAACTCGATTAATCAATTTACTGCCCTCGTGAGTCTGGCGGGCGCGCCCTTGCGCATCCGTGACTCACGAAAACAACAAACCGCAATAACAACAAGTACGACCAGGCAGCCAGGACGGCGGCGCCGAATTAGCCCGACCGGCACGGGTAACCCTGTAGGAGCCGAGCTTGCCCGCGAAGAGGCCCTGACAGTCGACATCAATGTTGACTGTCAGGCCGCCATCGCGAGCAAGCTCGGCTCCTACAGGGGCCGCTGGCGCGGGTTTGCAATCAACTATTAAGTCAGGCTGCTTTGGCCGGACTACTGACACCGGTTGGGAGTTTTACATGGCAAACGCCTCCAGCACTTACAGGAAGGCTCTAGAAGGCAACCCGCACCCAAAAAAGGTGCTGGTTAAAGTCGACCGCGTAACCAAGAAATTCGACGAGACAACTGCCGTCGACGATGTCTCCCTGGATATCCACCAGGGTGAAATCTTCGCGATGCTGGGTGGCTCAGGCTCAGGCAAATCGACACTCCTGCGGATGCTGGCAGGCTTCGAGCGCCCGACCGAAGGGCGGATCTACCTCGATGGCGTAGACATTACCGACATGCCGCCCTATGAGCGGCCCATCAATATGATGTTCCAGTCCTACGCCTTGTTTCCGCACATGACCGTGGCGCAGAACATTGCCTTTGGCCTGAAGCAGGACCGGCTCCCCGCCAGCGAAATCGAAGCCCGCGTCGAAGAAATGCTCAAGCTGGTTCATATGACCCAGTACGCCAGACGCAAGCCGCATCAACTCTCTGGTGGTCAGCGTCAGCGAGTGGCGCTGGCGCGCTCCCTGGCCAAGCGACCAAAGCTGCTGCTGCTCGACGAGCCCATGGGCGCACTGGATAAAAAGCTGCGCTCGCAGATGCAGCTCGAACTGGTCGAGATCATCGAGCGGGTCGGCGTGACTTGCGTAATGGTGACTCACGATCAGGAAGAGGCCATGACCATGGCCCAGCGCATCGCCATCATGCACCTGGGCTGGATTGCCCAGATCGGTAGTCCGGTCGATATCTACGAAGCCCCCGTCAGCCGCATGGTGTGCGAATTCATCGGCAACGTGAATGCGTTCGACGGTTTCGTCACCGAAGACCAGGAAGGTCACGCCATCATTCAGAGCCCGGACCTCGAGCAGAAGATTTACGTGGGCCACGGCGTCAGCACTTCTGTGCAAGACAAGTCTGTCACCTATGCCATTCGCCCAGAGAAGTTGCTGGTGACCACGATCAAGCCCGAGGCCCGCTACAACTGGTCCAAAGGCAAGGTTCACGACATCGCCTACCTGGGTGGGCATTCGGTCTTTTATGTGCAATTGCCCGGTGGAAAGATCGTTCAGTCGTTCATGGCCAACGCTGAACGCCGCGGCGCACGCCCGACGTGGGACGACGAAGTCTATGTGTGGTGGGAAGACGACAGCGGCGTGGTACTGCGCTCATGATCACTATCAATAAGCGGATTCAGCGCCTGATACCGAGTGGTCGTAAAGTCGTCATCGGTATTCCCTTCCTGTGGCTGTGCCTGTTTTTCATGCTGCCGTTCTTCCTGGTGATGAAGATCAGCTTCTCCGAAGCAGCCTTGGCCATTCCTCCCTACTCGGAGATCTACACCTTCGCCGAGCAGAAATTCCAACTGTTTCTGAACATCAGTAACTATGCGCTGCTGGTCGGTGATGAGCTGTACATCTCTGCCTACCTGGGCTCGCTGAAGGTCGCTTTTTTCAGCACGCTGATGTGCCTGTTGATTGGCTTCCCGATGGCCTATGGCATCTCCAGGGCCCGCAAGGAGACGCAGACCGTGCTGATCCTGCTGATCATGATGCCGACCTGGACGGCGATCCTGATCCGGGTTTACGCCTGGATGGGTATCTTGAGCAATAATGGTCTGCTGAACGCATTCTTGATGTGGACCGGTCTGACTCAGCAGCCCATAGAAATATTGAACACCAACACCGCGGTGTACATCGGGGTGGTGTACGCCTACCTCCCCTTCATGGTGCTGCCGCTCTACGCCAACCTGGTGAAGCACGACGGCAGTTTGCTGGAAGCCGCCTCGGACCTGGGCTCGAGCACCTTCAACAGTTTCTGGAAAATCACCGTGCCACTGGCCAGGAACGGCATCATCGCCGGCTGCATGCTGGTGTTCATCCCGGTGGTGGGTGAATTCGTGATCCCGGAACTGCTCGGCGGGCCGGAAACCCTGATGATCGGCCGCGTGCTGTGGCAAGAGTTCTTCAACAACCGTGACTGGCCGGTGGCATCCGCCCTGGCCGTGGTGATGCTGGCGATTCTGATTGTGCCGATCATCCTCTTCAACCGCAGCCAAGCCAAAGAGATGGAGGGACGGGCATGAACCGTTTCGGGTTTTCAAGACTGATGCTGGTATTGGGGCTGTTGTTCATCTACGCGCCGATGCTGATTCTGGTGATCTACTCGTTCAACGCCTCAAAGCTGGTGACCGTGTGGGGCGGATGGTCGGTGAAGTGGTATGTCGGCCTGCTGGACAATACCCAGCTGATGGGCTCGGTGGTGCGCTCACTGGAAATCGCCTGCTACACGGCCATTGCGGCGGTGGCGTTGGGCACCCTGGCGGCCTTCGTGCTGACCCGCGTGACCCGCTTCAAGGGGCGCACGCTGTTCGGTGGCCTGGTGACCGCGCCCCTGGTGATGCCCGAAGTGATCACCGGTCTGTCGCTGTTGCTGCTGTTCGTGGCCATGGCGCAGCTGATCGGCTGGCCGCAAGAGCGTGGCCTTGTCACCATCTGGATCGCCCACACGACGTTCTGTGCGGCCTATGTGGCGGTGGTGGTCTCGGCACGCTTGCGTGAGCTGGACCTGTCCATCGAAGAAGCGGCCATGGACCTTGGTGCGCGGCCGTGGAAGGTGTTCTTCCTGATCACCATCCCGATGATCGCGCCATCGCTGGGGGCGGGCGGCATGATGTCCTTCGCCCTGTCGCTGGACGACCTGGTGCTGGCCAGCTTCGTGTCGGGTCCGGGTTCGACGACCTTGCCGATGGAAGTCTTCTCGGCAGTGCGTCTGGGCGTGAAACCCGAGATCAACGCCGTGGCCAGTCTGATTCTGCTGGCTGTCTCTTTGATCACGTTCCTGGTCTGGTATTTCGGTCGCAGGGCCGAAGCCAATCGCAAACGCTCGATTCAAGAAGCCATGGAACAGACCACGAGCGAATCCTGGAAACAACCTGAGCAACAACTAGCGGGTGCGGCAGCCTAGGCTGCCGCGTTTCAATGATGGCGCCGCGAATTACATGATAAAAATGGAGTTGTACGCATGAAAATGTTTGGCAGGACTCTGCTTACACTGTCCTTATTGGGCGCGGTCGTCACTTGCGCCCAGGCCAATGACAAGGTGCTACGCGTCTACAACTGGTCGGATTACATTGCACCGGACACCGTCAAAAAGTTCGAAGACGAGACAGGTATCAGTGTCGTCTACGATGTGTTCGACAGTAATGAAACCCTTGAGGCCAGGTTGCTCGCCGGCAAGTCGGGCTACGACATCGTCGTGCCCTCCAACAGTTTTCTGGCCAAGCAGATCAAGGCCGGGGTCTATCAGCCACTGGACAAGTCAAAGCTGCCCAACTGGAAAAACCTCAACCAGACACTGTTGAAAAATGCCTCCGTCAGCGACACCGATAACAGCCACGCCTTCCCCTACATGTGGGGCTCGATCGGTATCGGCTTCAACCCGCAGAAGGTCAGGCAGGCCTTGGGCAAAGACGCACCGGTGAACTCCTGGGACCTGCTGTTCAAACCGGAAAACGCGGCAAAACTGAAATCCTGCGGCATCAGCTTCCTGGACTCGCCTACCGAGATGTTGCCGGCCGCCCTCCACTATCTGGGCTACCCGGTGAACTCCCGGGACAAGCAGCAGATCGCCGAGGCCGAAGCGCTGTTCATGAAAATCCGCCCATCGGTGGCCTACTTCCATTCATCCAAATACATCTCGGATCTTGCCAACGGCAACATTTGCGTAGCCGTTGGTTACTCCGGAGATGTGCTCCAGGCCAAGGCGCGCGCCAAGGAAGCAGGTGACGCCGTGAACATCGCCTACAGCATCCCGAAAGAAGGTGCGGGCAGCTTCTATGACATGGTCGCCATCCCCAGGGACGCGGAAAACGTCGAAAACGCCTACCTGTTCATGAACTTCCTGATGCGCCCGGACATCATGGCCCAGATCACCAACAGCGTGGGTTACAGCAACGCCAACTCAGCAGCCACACCGCTGGTTGATGAGGCGATTCGTGACGATCCAGGTTCGTATCCACCGCAAGAGGTAATGGCCACGCTCTATGCAATACCCGACCTGCCCATCGCTACCCAGCGGTTGATGACGCGCGGATGGACACGAGTAAAACTGGGCAAATAGACAACCTGCGCGCCTTTGCGGGCGCGATACGCAACTCCGTTCATGCAGCGACTTACCAACGCGGCATCAACATGAACGGCTTCACCTGGCCTCCCTCGGTTCAGGTGTTTTTTTGGGCGCCCTCGGGCGCCTTTTTTCCTTTTGGCCCCGAAACCCGGGACGACTCAGGTGGACATCGCTGACTGATCACTGAGGAGCGGCTTCAGCGCAGCCGGACTTGCTGTACATCCCGGTATGCTCTGGGGAACCTTTATGGATGTCCTCCGTTGAAACATACATATCGACCTGCGCCTGACAGCGCCCGCTTTGCGTCAAGACAACATTGCCGGGCGCGTGGTCAATTGGGCAGGCACTGCCTCTTTTGAGCACGATATAGGCGTGTTTTTCATCATGACTCAGCAGGCTCTGCACAGAGAAGGCACACTGACCCAGGGTCATTTTCTCACCTGACAGCTGGAACTCGGGAAGTGCCTGCTCCTTCGAAGAAGGATTCCATGTCCCTTCTGCCCAACTTCCAGAGACAGACTTTTCGATGCCAGACGAAGTCTTCTCAGACGTTTCGTTTTGATTGCAGGCGCCTGAAAAAAGGACGCCGAGCAAAACGAAAGGCGCGACTGAAAACCTGACGGCTCGGCTCATGTCCTGCCTCCGGCATCGGATGTCTCAGACCCTACTAGCCAGTGTGTCCGGAGCATCCGTTGCTCTTGCGAGCACCCGACCGGGTTCTCCAGTACACGACAGTGCTCCATCCGGCAATTGTCTGACATTGCCGGTTTAGCTGGAGCGACCGGGCGCCCTACTGCTTCATCGTGTCTTTGCTCATATCATCCTTTTTTTCCATGCTGTCTTTTTTCATGGCGCCACTCTTCATCTTGTCGCCCTTGGTCTTGTAGTGGTGCTTGGTCTTCGCGGTAGAGCTTTTCATTTCATCCTTTTTCATCGTCCCCTTGTCCATCGACTCCTTGTACATATCACCCGTACCTGTTTCAGCTGCAATCAGCGGGGCGGCGGCCAGCCCCAGAACAACGGCGGCAACCGCAGTAGCAATCAGCTTTTTCATGTCACTCTTCCTCTATAGTTCGCGTTAACGACAGCCGCAACGCGCCGATTTTCAGGACAGTCGATCACTCAACTGCCACTGAACCAGTTGTAACCCTGATCCTCCCAATAGCCACCGGGGTAATCATTGGTCACAAAAATCTCCACAACATGTTTGGGGTTCTTGAAACCCAGTTTGGTCGGCATACGCAGCCGCAGGGGGTAACCGTATTCCGCCGGCAACACCTGATCGTCATAGCTCAGGGTGAGCAGAGTCTGCGCGTGTAGAGCGGTGGGCATGTCGATGCTGGTGTAATAGTCATCGGCGCATTTGAGTCCGACATATTTGGCACGGGTGTCGGCGCCCACACGTTGCAGAAACGTCGAAAAAGTCACCCCACCCCATTTGCCGATGGCGCTCCAACCCTCCACGCATATCAGGCGCGTGACCTGACTGGTTTGCGGCAACTGGTTCAGCTCGGCGAGGGTCCAGCTATGTTTATCCTGGACCAGACCGCCAACCGCGAGTTTGAAATCATCGCCTTCGATGTCCGGGATGCCATCGCGGTCGTAATAGGCGTTGAACGGAAAGGGGCGTGTCATCATCGACTCAGGATAAGTCGGTGCCAACCTGCGCGGATCGAATAGCGCCGCCTGCACCTTGTCGTTAAAGCGCGAGACCATTTTCAGCATGGACTCCACGGAGTCGTCGTCATCGAGACGACAGCCCGTCAGCAAGGCAATCCCACCCAGCGTCCAGACATGGCGAAGAAATTGTCTACGCGCGGGCAGGTCGAGTTCCAGCGCCACCGACTGGACGATGGCGGACTCATCAAGCCCGTCTTTTTTAATTTTCCTGACCATGGTTCAGTGTCCGCGCAGCATGGCAACCAGTGTGCGCGGCACGAGGGCCACCATCACCAGATGCACCACGATAAAGGCGACCAGCAAGGCCATGCAGACAAAATGCACGATACGCGCCGAGTCATAACCCCCCATCAGCTCCCTGAGCAGCGGAAACTGCACCGACTTCCAGATCACCAGGCCCGAGAGCACGAGCACAATCAGATCGAGTACGACAAAGAGGTAAGCGAGTTTTTGCAGGGAGTTGTATTGCCGCAAGTCAGCATGGGTGAGTTTGCCCCTGAGGGCGGCCAGCAAATCATGAAAGACTTCGCCAGGGCGTATAGGGAAAAACTTGTAGGCGATGCGGCCGGAAAAAATATTGAGCAGAAGGTAAAGAATGCCATTAATGACCAGTACCCACATCGCCGCAAAATGCCAAAGCAGTGCACCCGCCAACCAGCCACCCAAGGTGATGCCGGCGGGAATCTGAAAGGAAAAAATCGGAGAGGCGTTGTAGATACGCCAGCCGCTCATCACCAGGATGATGACCGCGATGACGTTGACCCAGTGGGTCAGCCGGAGCCAAATCGGGTGAATAGTCTGGGAGCTACTCATAATCCCTATCCTGCCGGTACAGTGCCGGCCAATCCCCCCGGCCACCACGAAGTGTGCTGGCTCAATCCCCCTTTTTAACCGGCGACTCCACTGGAGTCGCAAACAGCGCCGACCTGTCGACGCATCTACCAAGACTAGCATCGGCTTTTAGTTAGTCGCCGTTTTTTATTACTCGTCCGGGCATTTGGCGCACTCAACGCCACACCGCAGGCTAACCCAGGCCTGCGACTGACCAGCTGTGCGGATGACGCTCAGCCGATGAAAATAAAAAAGGTGCCTGACGTCGGCACCCAAGGCCAGCCTCTCAACCAAAGGAGTCCATAGAGAGGAGGCAGTACAACAACTGTAGCTCACAGAACCTGTGACGGTGAGTCCGCTGCGTGAAGTTGTGCAGCAGATCCAGCTCGACTCCGTTGCCGAAGCCGCAATAATAGCGCGCCGAAATCAACCCGGTTGCCGCCGACCTGCGGCGAATGCAAAAAAACACCTCGATGACGTTTTTTGATTGTGTGTGTGCCGCTTTGGTCCTTGCCCTGTTGGCGTATCTCTACGATTCTGTATAGACCGTCAGGGCGGTTCGCGGCCGCCCCAAGTTCAGCACTGGAGAGGCCCGCATGAAGACCGTTGCCCAACTTCTGAAGTTAAAGGTCAAGCACAACCAGCAAGTCCACACCATCGCCCCGGACCAGATGGTGCTGGAAGCCCTCATGATGATGGCCGAGAAAAATGTCGGCGCACTACCAGTGTTAGAGCATGGCCTGGTGGTCGGCGTTATCAGCGAACGCGACTATGCGCGCAAGCTGGTCCTGCATGGGCGGTCCTCGGTCGGCACGCCTGTCAGAGACATCATGAGCTCGCCCGTGGTGACGGTGGACTCCCATCAAACCATCGAGACCTGCATGGGCATCATGACCGACAGTCATTTGCGCCATTTGCCGGTGGTGGAGAACGGACAATTGCTGGGGTTACTGTCCATTGGCGACCTGGTCAAAGAAGCCATCGCCGAGCAGGCCGACCTGATCCGGCAACTGGAACAGTACATCCGCGGAGACTAGTTGAGCGTCCAGTGGAACATCCCGTCGTCGCCAAACGTTGGGGAATGACACGCACACACTGCGCGAACAAATCAACGTCGGATCGATTGTCGCTGGACGCCTCCAGGAGCAGATTGGAACTCGCTGAAGCAGCAAACCACCGGCTCGTTCACAGATGCCGGCTGTTGATCAGCGTCGGCTCAACGACAGTGGGTGATTGCAACGATGAAGCGCTTTCGCAGACACGCGGAGTCCCATAGAAACGACCGGATCGGCTGGCTTCGCGCCTCGGTACTGGGTGCCAACGATGGCATTGTATCGACCGCGAGTCTTTTGATCGGGGTTGCCGCGGCCCAGGCCACCCACAGCACATTGCTCATCACCGGTATTGCCGGGCTGGTGGCGGGTGCGATGTCGATGGCGGCGGGAGAATACGTCTCTGTGCACTCCCAGGCGGATAGCGAACGGGCCGATCTTTTGCGCGAACAAACAGAGCTTGAGACCAACCCGCTGGCTGAACACTATGAGCTGGCGAGCCTCTACATGGATCGCGGCGTTGAACCTGAGCTGGCCAGAAAAGTGGCTACGCAATTAATGGCACATGATGCACTGGGCTCCCATGCTCGCGACGAACTGGGCATTTCCGATGCGTTCAGCGCCAAACCGCTGCAGGCGGCACTGGCCTCGGCGGCCAGTTTTTTTGTCGGCGCAGCATTGCCCCTGGCCGTCACGTTCCTCGCTCCGACTCAGAGCGTTATTCCATGGATATCAGGCATGTCACTGGTATTCCTGGGAACATTAGGCGCTATTGCGGCCAAGGCTGGCGGTGCCAGCCTGCTGCCGGGGGCATGGCGAGTGACACTGTGGGGAGCCCTCGCCATGGCGATTACTGCGCTGGCGGGCATCTCATTCGGTGCAGCGGTCTGACTGAACCGGACTGGGCGCCATAGCGATCATCGTGATCGACCGCACGTTGACACCCATCCCGGCAACACCCACCCGCCTAGAACACCGACCACCCGATCCGCTGACTCAGCAACTCCAGAGCGGCCATACCGGCCAGCGAGTTACCGGCAGCGTTCAGTTCCGGTGACCATACGCAGACGGTAAACCGCCCCGGCACCACCGCCACGATGCCACCGCCCACACCACTCTTGCCCGGCAAGCCGACGCGATAGGCGAAGTTGCCGGCTTCGTCATAGAGGCCGCTGGTGGCCATGATCGAGTTGACCTGCTGGGTTTGACGCGGGGTCAAAATTTGCGCGCCGCTGTGTTTGCAAAAACCGTCGTTGGCCAGAAAGCAGAACGCGCGGGCCAGATCCACACAACTCATGCGCAGTGCGCAATGGCTGAAGTAGCTGCGCAGCACCGCTTCAACATCGTTGTGGAAGTTTCCGAACGATTGCATCAGGTAAGCCATGGCCGCGTTTCGGGCGCGGTGCTGGTATTCCGACTCTGCGACTTTCCCGTCAACCAGCACCTGCATGTTGCCGGACAAGCGTCGGACGAAATCACGCATCGACAACGCCGGTGCAGCAAAACGTGACTGGTTGATATCGCAGATCACCAGTGCGCCAGCATTGATGAACGGGTTGCGTGGGCGTCCGCGCTCGAACTCCAGCTGCACCAGCGAGTTGAACGGCTGGCCGGAGGGTTCGTGTCCCAGTCGCTCCCAGATCGCTTCGCCGGAATGATCGATGGCCTGCACCAGACTGAACACTTTCGAAATGCTCTGCACCGAGAACGGTGTATGCGCATCGCCCGCGCAAAAAAGCTCGCCGTCATTGCCATAGACGGCAATGCCCAATTGTTCGGCCGGCACATTACTTAACGCCGGGATGTAATCAGCCACCTTGCCCTGACCGATCAGGGGGCGAACTGCATCAAGGATTTCGTTCAACAGCGCTTGCATGCTTGGGGTCCGTATCCACTCCCCGTGCGGCTGCGGGGATACTTTCGCTAGACGCCGGGGACAATCTCAAGATCACAGTTGTGGTTGCATAACGAAGGCGATGGACCGACCCGTAGTAGCTGCCGAAGGCTGCGTCCGGCTGCGCAGCAGTCGTAAATCCTGCTTCCACGGTTTGTCTGGAATACCGCAGTGCCTGATTTTACGACTGCTGCGCAGCCGGACGCAGCCTTCGCCAGCTGCTACGGATTGAGGCAAGCCCGCAGCCGCTTCGCATTGGCTCCAAAGCAGACTATCTTTTCCTGCCTGCACCTTGTTCTTAAAGCGGTTCATATCCGGTATTGGAATAGGTATTCAACATGATCGACGGCCAGCTCAGCAACCCTCTTGACACCCTTTACCACATGATGGCCGAGCAGCCATTGCTGGTCCTGACCGGCGCGGGCATCAGCACCTCTTCCGGGATACCGGACTACCGGGACAACGAGGGCGTACGTCGAGGCAAGGCACCGATGATGTATCAGGAGTTCCTCAGTGCACCGGCATCGCGGCGGCGCTATTGGGCGCGAGCGATGCTGGGCTGGCCACGGATCCGCCAGGCTCGACCGAATGCCGCCCATGAGGCGCTCGCCACGTTGCAAGCAAAGCAACGTATCGCCGGGCTCATCACGCAAAACGTCGATACCTTGCATGATCAAGCGGGCAGCCAGGATGTGATCGAACTGCACGGCAGTCTGCATAAAGTCGTTTGCCTGGATTGCGGACAACGTATTGATCGGCATGCGATCCAGATCGTCATGGAAGCGCAAAACCCCTATCTGGCCGGGGTCGACGCCGTTCAGGCACCTGATGGCGATACCCTGCTGGACCCGGCTTTCGAAGCACGATTCCAGGTCCCCCACTGCCCCCACTGTGACGGCGAACGGTTAAAGCCGGACGTGGTGTTTTTTGGCGAGAACGTCGCCCAAAGTACCGCCGCCAAGGCCATACATTGCGTCGAGCAGGCTGCGGGATTGCTGGTGGTGGGATCGTCGCTGATGGCTTACTCGGCCTTTCGCTTGTGCCGCGCGATGGCCGAACAGCACAAGCCGCTGATCGCGATCAACCTGGGTAAAACCCGCGCCGACGATCTGCTGGACCTGAAAATCGAGGCATCTTGCGAGCAACTGTTACCGCTCATGGCTGAACGTCTCAGCCACTGAAACCGTGGGTCTCCTACGGCCAGAAAGCACGGATATAGTTCTCAGGCGCGTGATCGGCAAGCCGCCGACTGGACATACCGAGCGAAATCGTCATCGCCGACACGGCAGCAGCCAAGGGTGATCAACGCATCAGCCTCGGCCGGCAAAGCCAGTAATTTCCAGCGCGACTTCACCGGGCCACGGCCCGCGCTTGTATACCGTGTCCCCGGCTTCCGGGCGATACAGCGCCACGTAAGTGGGGTCATACGCCATCTGCACCATGCAAAATGCCCTCTGCTGCTCCCGCGAAATTGCACTCCACTTGACCACCTGATTGCATTGGTACAGACCACTCGTTTGATCGATCACCGGCTGTTTTGAACAGTTGCCACTCTGGATTGTGGTCGGTTGGAGAATTGTACGCAGGCCACTCCCGCGAGAATGGTCGCGATGGCGAAGCCTGCGCTCATGGAAATCGGCTCACCAATCGCGATCCCGATGAGCAGAGCGACCACCGGCGGGATATAGCTGACGGCCGACGCAGCCACAGCGCCGAGCGTTTCAACGATGCGGTAATAGGCGATATAGGCAAAACCGGTACCCAGCAATCCCAAGCCGAAGACCAGGCCAACCCACGCCCGTGTGTCGTCGAATACCTGGGTGATGCCTTCAAGTGGCGTGACCAAAAGCAAAAAGAATAACGCCAGACCGATCTGGTAAGACGTCAATGCCACCGCTGGCAAGCCGAGCGGGCTGATAAACCGTCGAGCATAAACGAACGAACAACCCACGCTGAGCGAACCGATCATCATGTAAGCGATTCCGCTCGGATTGATTACGCCTTCAGCCGACCACGGCTGCGCAATGAGCAGAACCCCCATGAAACCGAGCGCAATGCCCAACACCTTCAGCCCATTGAGTGGCTCGCTACGCAGAAATAGCCAGGCACACAGGAACGTGAACAGCGGAATAGCTCCACCGAGCATGCCGGCAACGCCCGAGGGCAACAAAACAGTGCCTTTGGCGAAGGCGTAGTAATAGACAGCGGTCGCCAGCAAGGACATGACCACGAAATGATGCCCATGGCGCCAATGCGCCCAACGTAATGCGCCCTTGTACAGCGCGAAGGCGAGGACTGGCAGGAAACCGAAAAGCACACGCAGCAACGTGATTTGCACCGGTGAGATGCTGTGGCCGGCCCATTTGACGAAAATGAAGTTGCTGCCCCATACCAGGCCAAGCAGCACAAACAGGACAAAAGAGGTTTTCTTCATGACACTGGCCCTTTGATCATGCGATTTAATTTCTATCGGCTGGGCTTCTGTTCGCTAACTTTCCTGTTAGCTTGAATAGCCTGTTGGTCAGACTAACAGTGCAGTGACCGCACTACCGATGCAGTATTTCTTCCTTGATCCAGTAGAATTTCTATCATCATGTCCAACGATACCCTTCCCCTGCCGCCTCTCAATGCCGTACGTGTATTCGAGGTTGCAGCCCGCCATCTGAACTTCCGGCTGACCGCCGAGGAGCTGGGAGTCACTCAGGCAGCAGTGGCCCAGCAGATCCGTGGCCTGGAGGCAAATCTGGAGCTGAAGTTATTTGAGCGATTGCCCCGTGGGTTAATGCTGACCGATGCTGGCCAGCGCTACAGTGTGAGCATCCGCCATGCTCTGGAATTGATTTCTGAAGCCACCCAGACGCTTCGCCCGGAGCCTGCGCACCTGACCGTCAGCGTGACACCCACCTTCGCTTCGAAATGGCTGATTCCGAAGCTGGCATCGTTCACCCAGTTGCATTCGGACATTGATCTGCGCGTACTGGCCACTGAACGCCTGTCGCACTTTCAGACTGATGGCGTCGATATCGCCATACGTTACGGTAGGCCACCCTTCGGCCCTGGTCTCAATAGCGAGATGCTGCTGGAGCAACGAATCGTGGCGGTCGGCAGCCCCGCGTTGATTGAATCAATCGGGGTGCCACGCGACTTTGACCAATTACAGCGCTACCCGCTATTGCATGACGCCCACAACTTTTGGCCGCAATTTATCGCGCAGATTTTTGAACACCCGGTGCAGGCTGCACCGAAAAATCTGCGTTTCAACCAGACCTCACTGGCGATCGAGACCGCAATCGCCGGCCAGGGGCTTGCCTTGGCCAATGACTTCTTCGTCCAGGCAGACATTGATGCCGGTCGGCTGACCCGACTGTTTGAATCTGAACTGCATACCGACGCTGGGTATTACTTGCTCTGGCCCCGCAAAGCGAAATCCCCTTCCGCCCTGGCGACTGTTCGGCAATGGTTGATGGATCAACGGTAGTACTGCGTCAGTTATTGCAACTCGAATCGTCGGTGATCATTGTTCGTAGAATGACCCGATCGCAGCGAATGACTACTATGGGTCGTTCTCTGCCGGTCATGTCCGCGAAACGTGCTGGTCAAATCCGTTGCAAATGACTGGTCAGGCCGAATGCAAATGGGTGGGCAAGTCTGTGCAATTACCCAGAGAACGCGCCAAGGGCTTTTTCGGTTATGGCTCCCTGATCGAGAACCGATCGCCTGCACCAGCCTGAGCCAGGACGATTTCTCCCATGCACCGAGCCGTAAGCTGCACTTTGCGTGTCCGAGCTGAAAAAAGCGGATTCGCTTGAAGTGACGGAACGAAAGACTTCGGAGGGCATTCGGCGAAATGATTTGTTACCTGGATACCATTTTTCACCCATTTGGGGCGCACTGGGCCATTTCGTAGCACACGGTGAGTACCACGCCGATCTAAAGATCATCGCTTCTTGAGTCGAAACTCCTTTCCAATTAAGAGCTTGAAGCAGTGCTACGCAGCCTGGCACGGTTTCTGCTGTTTTGAATCTATGGATAATTGGATACAAAACTGCAAAAGGTGACTTTATGCAATTCGCTCCCGCTTACGTTGAACGTCAGCCCCTGACCGCCGAGGAGGAGGCTTACAACTTTCTGCTGGAAGCGATCTGTGGCGGCCGTTACCGCAAAGGCGACCGGTTGATCGCCGAGGATATCGCCACTGAGATCGGCATGAGCCGCATGCCGGTGCGCGAAGCCTTCCGACGCCTCGATGCTCAAGGCCTGGTGACCTTGCGGCCTAACCGCGGGGCGATAGTCAGCGGTCTGAACATCGACGAACTGCACGAAGTCTTCGAGATGCGCAGTGCCCTTGAAGGCCTGGCCATCCGCGTCGCCGTGGGCAAGATCGGCGAGCGTCAGCTTGCGGCTCTGGAACGCATGCTGGACGAGATGGATGACTACCGCGACGAAAGCGCGGAATGGGTCAGCCGTCATAGGGCTTTCCATGAATACCTGTGCAGCCTCAGCGGCCGTCCGCGTCTGATGAAGCAAATCTCGGCCCTGTACTCGCTGATCGAGGCGCCCATGCGTCTGTGGCTGCAGCACGGTGAAAAGCCCTTGAGTGCCCGCCAGGAACACGCGGTGATCCTTGATGCCATTCGCTCAGGCGATGCCGACCAGGCCGAGTCGGTGGTGCGTCAGCACATCGAAGGCACAGTGCCGGCGCTGATTCAGTTCCTGCAATCGGAAAAATAGAATCGGGCTCGAGCCCGACCGTGTGTTGACTTTGAGTACTGCCCCGTTACTAAACAACTGGAGTGTCTGGTCATGCATAAACGCCGTGTGTTGCTTGCTGCTGTATCCCTGGGACTCTGCGTACAGGGGGCATTCGCCACGCCCCAAGTGCCGGAACGACTGCAAAAGGCCGAAAAACTCACGTATTGCTCGGGCATGGACTCGCCACCCTTGGTGTCTTTCGATGAGGCGCAAAAACCCAGGGGCCTGACTGTCGATCTGGGGCTGGAAATCGCCAAACGGCTGGGAGACAAACCGGTGCAATGGCGGGTCATTCCATTCTCCGGGTTGCTGCCGGCATTGCTCGCCCAGCAGTGCGACATGATCGTTGATCAGCTGTTCGACAAGCCCGAACGCCGGGAGGTGATCGACATCGTCAACTACATGTATTCCAGCCAGTCAGTGGTCGTTCCCAAAGGCAATCCCAAGGGCATCAAAACCCTGGATGGACTGTCTGGGCACAAGGTGGCAGTGCTCAATGGCTCCACGATCAAAACCTTGTTGGACGCCGAGAACGAAAAGCTCACCAAGGCCGGCAAGACACCGATGAAACTGGTGGTTTACAACAGTGACACTGACGCCTTTCAGGCGCTGCGTATCAGTCAGGTGGACGCTTACGGCACCACCGTAGAAACAGCAGGTTACTACGCCGCAATGGCGCCTGATTTATTCGAGGAGGGGGTGCCAGCCTTCAGCCGGATTCTTACGGGTTTAGGGACCCGCAAGGATGATTCCCAGCTCACCACCGCAGTACAGCAGATCATCGGTGACATGCGCAGCGACGGCAGTTACGTGCAGTTGTTGAGCAAATGGCATGTTTCCAGCGACACACTCGACTGAGGCGAGCGCTCGATGAATTTCAATTGGGATGTGTTCTGGCAATACCTGTTGCAGCCCAGCGGGGTGTACCTCACTGGGCTCTGGTTGACCTGCCTGATCAGTGTGCTGGCAATGGCGTTGGGCTGTGTGTTGGGGCTGGCAGCGGCGCTGATGCGTCTGTCGCGCAACCCGTTGCTCAACCTGCCGGTACGGTTCTATGTGTGGCTGATGCGCGGCACGCCGCTGTTGGTGCAAATCGTTTTTCTCTATACCGCATTGGCGGCCGGCGGCATCTTCCGTTTCGAGGACGTGGAACTGTTTGGTTTGGTGGTGCCGGGCAATATTCAGGCAGCGATCATCGCCTTGGGCCTGAATGAAGGCGCCTACATGGCCGAGATCATTCGTGCCGGGATCGGTGCCGTCGACAAGGGGCAGTATGAGGCTGGGCGTTCGCTGGGCATGACCTTCGCCAAACTGATGCGGCGTATCGTTTTGCCTCAGGCGTTCCGGGTCATCGTTCCGCCGTTGGGCAACGAATTCAACGTGATGCTCAAGAATACGACGCTGGTCAGCGTGATTGGCGTGCAGGAGTTGCTGCTGAGTACGCAAATGGTCACGTCGGCGACATTCCGGGTATTTGAACTGTACCTGGTGGTGGCGATTTATTTCCTGCTGCTGACCACCCTCTGGGGCTTCTTCCAGCGTTGGCTGGAAGCGCGTTTCGGACAGTCCGATCGACCTGCACCACCAGCGGCTGGTAGTCGCATGTTTGGCCGCGGCACGCTCAAATTGCTGAGGGGGCGTTAAGCATGGCGCACAAAAGTGAAGAACTGATTATCGAGGCCCTGGACATTCATAAGTCTTTCGGCAACCTGGAGATTCTCAAGGGGATTTCCTTGCAGGTGCGGCGCGGTGAAGTGGTGGTGTTGATCGGTGCATCGGGGTCAGGCAAGACCACCTTCATTCGCTGCATCAATCTGCTGGAAGACATTCAAGGCGGGCGCATACGCGTCAACGGTCGCTCCATGGGCTACCGCGAGCGCGCCGACGGCAGCCTGGTGCGCGACTCCGAGCGCAACATCGCTCGCCAGCGTCGGGATATCGGAATGGTCTTTCAACGTTTCAATCTGTTCCCCCACATGACCGCGCTGGAAAACATCATTGAGGCACCGATCCAGGTGCTCGGTGTGCCACGCGCCGAAGCGTTGGAACAGGCCCGGGCCTTGCTCGCCCGGGTCGGTCTGGCGGACAAGGCCATGCATTACCCGTCGATGTTGTCCGGTGGGCAGCAACAGCGCGTGGCGATCGCCCGGGCGCTGGCGATGAAACCTCAAGCCATGCTGTTCGACGAGCCCACCAGCGCCCTGGATCCGGAAACCGTCGGCGAGGTCCTGCAGGTGATGAAGCAGTTGGCCGATGACGGCATGACCATGGTAGTGGTCACCCATGAAATGGGTTTTGCCCGAGAAGTCGCTGATCGCGTGGTGGTCCTCGATCAGGGCGAATTGATTGAGCAGGGGCCGCCGGAGCAGATCTTCAGTCGACCGACACACCCGCGAACCCGGGCCTTTCTCAGCCGCGTGCTGTGACCTTCTCAGTCAGGGTTTTTTACCCGGCAATGGAACCGGATACCTGCGGCCAATGAATCTTTGTTTGGAAGAGCTTTTGCCATGTTGAAATTTTCTGCCCACGAATATCCCTATCCGTCGCAACGTCAGAATGTGTTTGCCCGCCGTGGCATGGTCGCGGCTTCACAGCCACTGGCCGCCGAGGCCGGCATCGAAATCATGCGCAACGGCGGCAATGCCATTGATGCCGCGATCGCTACAGCGGCGGCGCTAACGGTAGTTGAACCCACCGGCTGCGGCTTGGGCGGCGACGCCTTTGCTCTGGTCTGGAGCAAAGGCCAATTGCACGGACTGAACGGCAACGGCCAAGCGCCGGCGGCACTGACGATCGATGCAGTCAAGGCGTGTGGTCACGAGCAGATGCCGCTTTATGGCTGGACGCCGGTCACGGTGCCCGGTTGCCCTTCGGCCTGGGCGGAGTTGTCCAGACGGTTCGGCAAGCTGCCCTTTGCCGAGTTGCTGCAGCCCGCGATCAGTCTGGCCCGGGAGGGCTTCCCAGTGTCGCCGGTGGTCGCCCGACAATGGCAGACTGCTCTGGATGAATTCAGCCCCCATCGAGACCCGGTGCTAGACGCCTGGTTCGACACCTTCCTGATTGATGGCCGTGCGCCAAAGGCCGGTGAATTATTCCGCAATCCGGCGCAAGCCCGAACGCTGGAAGAACTGGCGAATAGTGCTTGCGAAAGCCTCTATCGCGGCGCTCTGGCTCAGCGGCTGGATGCCCATTCCCGCACCACCGGCGGCTACCTGCGAGCCAGCGACCTGCAAGACTACCGCGCCCAATGGGTGGACCCGATCAGCATCAATTACCGCGGCTACGATGTGTGGGAAATCCCCCCAAGCGGGCAAGGATTGGTGGCCCTGATGACCCTGAAAATCCTCCAGGGTTTCGACTTCGATCACCGAGACAGCCAGCAGACCTGGCATCGTCAATTGGAAGCCATGAAGCTGGCCTACAGCGATGGCCTGCATTACATCACCGATCCGCTGCACATGCGTGTGGCGGTGGCTGATCTTCTCAGCGACATCTATAGCAGCCAACGCCGTGAACAGATCGTTGATCAGGCTCAGACACCTAAGCCCGGCGATCCTCACGCCAGCGGTACGGTGTACCTGGCCACGGCAGATGCGCAGGGCAATATGGTGTCCTTCATCCAGAGTAACTACCACGGCTTCGGTTCCGGCGTGGTGCTGCCAGACAGCGGCATCGCCTTGCAGAACCGCGGACAGGAATTCAGTCTCGACCCTGAGCACGCCAACTGCCTGGCACCGGGCAAAAAGACCTTTCACACGATCATTCCTGGTTTCATCAGTAAAGGTGACGCGCCGGTGGGACCGTTCGGCGTTATGGGTGGCTACATGCAGCCCCAAGGCCATGTGCAGATGGTCATGAATCTGCTGGATTTTGGTCTCAACCCCCAAGCCGCGCTGGACGCACCGCGATGGCAATGGCTGGGAGGCATGAAAGTCGGCATCGAGCAGGGGGCGTCGAGGGACTTGGCCGCTTCGCTGGCCCGGCGCGGGCATAAGGTTCAGGTCGATTGCGACCTGATCAACTATGGCCGAGGGCAGATCATCATCCGTGACCCGGACACCGGTGTGTTGTGCGGCGGCACCGAGCCGCGGGCCGATTCCCATATTGCTGTGTGGTAACGGGTAGCTGAAAACAAACAAAGACGACTCGGTCTCTTCTGCGTGAAAAATATGCTGTGCATCCGTGCGCGGAACTGATGCACAGCGTGGCCTCGCGTGCTCTCTCGCTTTGTTTGACTGGACGTAGTTGGGGCGCGGTGGGTTCAGCGGAGATTGCTGGGGCTTAGAGGGGCTGCTCGCTCGCATCCCCAGAAACGACAAAGCCCTGAAAACACTTCAAAACCACTGATTGCTAAAGCAATCAGGATCCGAAAATAGCTCACTAGGTCGAAGGGACGGATGCTTTGCTGCCCAAGCGGATCAGTTCATTGGAAAAACACAGGCCGACGATGATTAGTGCCGCCCCTGCGTACAGGCTTTCGCGCGGTACTTCATTGAGCGCCACAAACGCCAGCAGCGCGGCGAACAACGGCTCGGTCAGCTCCAGCGCCTGCACTTGGGATGGCTTGAGATACTCGATGGCCTTGGTGGTGCAGAAGAAACCCAGGATTGTCGGCAGCGCGGCCAGCGCCAGCAGAGCGGCGATCGCCAGCGGCGACAGCTCGCCGATCGCGAAACCATCGGCCGCAGCAGGCATCAGCAGGTACAGGCTGCCAAAGAACAACAATTGCCGGGTGAAGTGCAGCCCCCCCGACACACCCATCCGCTTCATGGCAACCGAAAAGGCCCCATAGCCGCAGCCGGCCATGGAGGCTAGAACAGCACCTTGTAAGGTAAAGCCCTGCTGCAGGTCGGCGCCGAAGATCACCGCGATCCCAGCGATAGCCAGTGCGGCGCCCACGGTAGCGTTCGCGGTGATGGCATCCTTGAGGAAAATGCGCCCGAGAATGATCGAGGAAATTGAGGCACTGGCCATCAGCACAACCACCACACCTGCTGCAGCGTAATGTCGATAGGCGGACGTTTCGAAGTGGAACAGCACAAAGATGCCGAGGAATGCGCAGATAGCCGCCTGAGTCCATTTGGTCTTCGACGCCGGGCGCTTGAGGAAAAGCAGTAAGATCGAGAGAAGCATGCAACCCAGTACGGTCTTGATGACAGCGACACTGCTGGCGGTGAAGCCATTACTCATGAGTACTTTGCTGAGTACACCGATCGTTGCGTTCAGTGCCGCGGCGGAGAGGGCAAATATGATGCCTTTGCTGAAAGTAGATTGCATTGATGACGATCCCTGTCGCTGATTTGTCGTTCGATAGAATGCCGCCCCACATCGACGGGACGTTTACTCCCATGCATCGCCGTGAAGTAGTGCTGAAGCGGATGGCTGAGGCGATTACGGGTGGCGAGAAAAATGACTTTGGCCTTGGCAATCATCGGAATATGCTCGGCGAGTTTGATAAATCAAGTCAAGGCCTTGAAGGTAGTCAGATACGGCAACAGCCAATAAAGCAGGTAGCCTTTGGCTCTGAGGACCAGCGTCAGGTACAAAGCGAGAAAACCCTGACAGACCAGCACTGAAATCAGCTCACCCTTGGCCAGAAGCGAC
The DNA here is from genome assembly GCF_059418545.1 of Pseudomonas sp. GW821-FHT07G10. Lineage (NCBI taxonomy): Bacteria > Pseudomonadati > Pseudomonadota > Gammaproteobacteria > Pseudomonadales > Pseudomonadaceae > Pseudomonas > Pseudomonas sp. GW821-FHT07G10. The sequence goes on from NZ_JBWKQB010000034.1 coordinate 41,645, forward strand.
ACTCACCTAAGGGCAGCCACCGGCAAGGAGCACCCCCTCCTCAAGCGTTAAGCCACTTACTCCTTCCGGGCAGATTCCGGAGCGGGGATAATGCGCCCTTTCAGTCAATCGGGTGAATTAATCGCCCAGCGCAAGCAGGGGGCTCGGGAGATCATGGCTCATATCGGAATGCCTCGCTGGAAGTTGCCTCTGGTGGCGCGAACCTTCATGAGCTTGATGAAGAAACATCGAAGCTCGATCCCACTGTTTAATAACATTGCCAATACCCTCGCCCATCTTGACGAGAGAGGACTGATTCTGGCGGTGGTATCTTCTAATTCCCAAGAAAATATCACGCAAATTTTGGGCTCCAGCTGTCGACATATCCGGGCCTTCGAGTGCGGCGTCTCCATTTTCGGCAAGGCGTCTCGCTTACGCCGTGTCATGCGCAAATTCGACGTGGCGCGAGAGGAAGTTATCTACATCGGCGACCAACCTACGGATGGTGAAGCAGCAGCGACTGCCGGTATCGCCTTTGGTGCGGTCGCCTGGGGATATGGAGCATATGATGCATTCCACCGTCTTCAGTCCCATGAGTGGTTCGCCGATGTGAGCGAATTACGGCGACTAGCAGGAAGTGATACGCACCTTGAGTCATCCGCAAGTTTATAGGCTTGACCACTGAGTGGCGATTTCAGCCGATTCCAACAATCAGCCTCTGGCCGAGAGCTGTCTTTCGCAAAAGTCCGCCTTGGGTCGATAGGCGCCCTTCCTGATAGACGGAAATCGGCCAATCCCAGCCATTCGTCGAGGACACACCGGTGTCCGATGTTGCGTCTCGAGCGGTCGTTCGAGCAGTACACCAACGCGCGAAGATAGCGCATCAGCGCCGCGTGCCATGCTCCGGCGGCGAGCGACGATTCCTCTTCCCCGCCACGCGCTCGCGGTTCGCGTCAGCGTATTCGCGGATCATGTCGGTCAGTGCGCGTAGTCCCGCTGGCACATGATGCCGGCCCGGATAGTACAGGCATAGCCCGTCTAGCGGCGGCGTCCAGTCTTCAAGCACCCGCACAAGCGTGCCGGCCTCCAGATCCGCGTTGACGTGCCATTCGGTCAAATACGCGAGGCCGAGGCCTGCGCGCGCCGCCGCCAGCATCAACCCCGGCTCGTTCAGCGTCAGCGCGCCGTCACCGTCGATGCGCACCGTCTCGCCGTGCCGCTGGAATTCCCACTGATAGATTGACCCGCTCGGCATCCGGCTGCGGATGCACCGGTGTGCACTGAGGTCCACAGGCGCGCACGGCGGCTTGTGCTGCGCAAAATACGCGGGGCTGCCAACGACGGCAAACCGCTGCCTGTCGCCAAAAGGCACCGCGATCATGTCCTGCGGCACGCTTCCCATCAGGCGGATGCCCGCGTCGAACCCTTCGACCACGATATCGATCAGCCGCCCTTCAGTGACGATGTCGAGCTTCATCTCGGGATAGCGCTGCAGGAATGCGATGAAGGCCGGCATCACCTGATTCGCCGCACCCACTGACGTATTGATCCGCAATGTGCCCGACGGCGTGTCGCGGAAGCTGCCGGCCTGCTCGAGCGCGGCATGAATGGTCGACAAAGCGGGCGCGATGCTGTTCACGAATTGCGCTCCAGCTTCCGACAGCGACACGCTGCGGGTCGTACGATTGAAGAGCCGCACACCGATACGCGCTTCGAGCGCCGCGACCGCGTGACTAAGCGCGGACGTCGACACGTTAATTTCGTTTGCTGCGGCGCGGAAACTGCGATGGCGCGCGACGGCCAGAACGGCTTCCAGTTCGCTCAGACCGGATGTCCTCATTATCCTAAATCCTTCAACAGGTCATCCTCAATTGTACGGCTAGTCAGTGTAATGGCGACGATCTATCTTGTGCCTCTGACAACATTTTTCGGGGCCAACCATGCAAATCATCGACAAAATCTACATCGACGGCGCATTCGTCACACCGCATGGCAGCGAGTTCTTCGACCTCGTCAATCCGTCTACCGAGCAGGTAATTGGCCGCGTGCGCCTTGCCGACGCCGAGGACGCGTGCGTCGCCATCGCTGCGGCGAAGCGGGCATTCCCAACGTTCTCCCGTACGGACAAGTTCGAGCGTGTTGATATGCTCAAGCGCATGCATGCGGCTGTGGTCGCGAAAGAGAACGAGCTTTTCGAAGCCATTGTTGAGGAATATGGCGCACCTGTGTCGCGCGGCCGCTGGATGGCCCAACACGCGAGCAATGTGCTGCTGGAAGCGGCGAAGGTGCTTGAAGACTACGCGTTTGTCCGCCGCGCCGGGTCCGCCAAAGTGGTGATGCAGCCACTCGGCGTCGCCGGACTGATTACGCCTTGGAATAGCGACGCGGGCTTTATTTGCGGCAAGCTCGCGGCGGCGCTCGCCGCCGGCTGCACAGCCGTGGTCAAGCCAAGCGAGATGAGCGCCATTCAGACACGAGTCATCACAGAGGCGCTGCATGAAGCGGGGCTCCCACCGGGGGTGTTCAACATCGTCACGGGACTTGGCGAAACGGTAGGCGCGCAGATCAGTTCGCACCCCGACGTCGCCAAGCTATCGTTCACAGGATCAACGGCAGTCGGCAAGACGATTCTGCGCACTGCCGCGGAGACGCTTAAGCGCGTGACGCTGGAGCTCGGCGGCAAGTCCCCGGTGATCGTGCTCGACGATGCGAACTTCGACGAAGCCGTGCCGCTTTCGCTTCAGGCGGGCTTCTTGAACAGCGGGCAGGCGTGCATTGCTGGCACGCGCATTCTGGTGCCGCAGGCGCGGCTCTCAGAGTTCGAGAAGAAAATCGTGGACGCAGTCGCAGACATTCAGTCCGGCGACCCGCGCGACCCGCGCACGAGTATCGGCCCGATGGTGAGCCAGAAACAATGGGACCGAGTGCAGCGCTATATCCGCATCGGCATCGACGAAGGCGCGCGCCTGATCGCCGGTGGTGAGGGGCGTCCACACGGCGTCAACAGAGGCTGGTTCGTACGCCCTACCGTCTTCAGCCATGTGACGAACGATATGACCATCGCGCGTGAGGAGATATTCGGTCCGGTGCTCTCGATCATCGCGTACCGCGATACGGAGGACGCAATCGCGATTGCCAACGATACGACCTACGGCCTGCAAGCCTACGTATGCTCATCCGACGCCGGTCGAGCAAGCGCAGTGGCCTCGCAAATCGAAGCGGGACGCGTGCTTGTCAACACGCTCGCGCACGAACCGGCTGCGCCCTTCGGCGGGTTCAAGCATTCGGGTATCGGCCGCGAGAGCGGAACGTTCGGGCTTGAGGCGTTTCTCGAGCCGAAGGCGCTGCTTGGCGTATCGTGATCGAATGCGCGCCGGGTGGCCTCTGGACCTGACAACCTTGCCCTCCGAAGGGCCGGTCAGGCGACGCGGAGCGGACATTCGCCAATGTTGAGCCGAATGACCTCGAAGGGGCAATAGGCGCCCTTCCTGATAGACAGAAATCTGCCACTAGCGGGCGTTGAGCGTTGTTTCTGGCTTTTCTCCAAACCGGGCATTGATGCGGATTTACTGCCTTCAATGGTGTCCGGTACATTAACCGTAATATCGAGACAGCTCGGAAAGGACTCGCCGTGAAAAAAAAGCTTACGCGCGACACAATTTGTCCCTACTAATAAGCATGTCCGAACGCCGGCGTCCGCTGATTACCTGCCAGGCGTCCAAACGGAGGCAAACGATGACTCGGGTTCGCGTTGAGGGTTTCACCATCTCGCTCGACGGATACGGAGCAGGTCCGAATCAAGACATCAACAATCCGCTCGGCGTTGGCGGGACGGAACTGCATCAGTGGCTAGTCCCAACACGCACGTTCCAGCGGGCCTTGTTCGGCAAGGACGGCGGTACGACCGGGGTTGACGATGATTTCGCCGCCCGTGGCTTTCAGAATGTCGGGGCCTGGATTCTTGGGAGGAACATGTTCGGACCCATTCGTGGGGACTGGCCGGACACAAACTGGAAAGGCTGGTGGGGAGATAGTCCACCGTATCACGTTCCAGTCTTCATCTTGACCCATCATGCTCGTCCCCCCATCGAGATGGAAGGCGACACGACGTTCCACTTCATAACAGGAGGCATTCGCGAGGCGCTCGACCGTGCACGCGAGGCCGCTGCCGGAATGGACGTTCGAATCGGCGGTGGGCCGGACACAATCCAGCAGTATCTTCGTGAGGGCCTCATCGATGAACTGCACATTGCTATCGCGCCGGTCCTGCTCGGCCGGGGAGAATCGCTGTTCGAAGGGGTTGACTTGCGGGCTCTGGGATACGAATGCGTTGAATTCGTAGCGTCAGGGAAGGCCACGCATGTCATCCTGCGACGCCAAGGGCACACGGACGCCTAACCACTCGCTGAAGACCAACGTCCCTGACGGGCAGCGGCCTTAGCTCGGACGTCAGTGTCAGCTTCTCGAAATTTGAATGACCGCTTGCAGGGTTTCTGCCTGGCGACAATGGGTCGACTGCGGCCCTTGGTGACAGGCAGAAATCGGCCAAAAGCAGACATTGATGACGGCGTGAACCAACTGCTGGAGGTAGTCAGTCAAAAACGATGACTATCGTCATCCAATACAGGATCTGCCCATTCCCCTACCCCTTGTATCGTAGAGCGTTGGCTACAAGTGCGAAGGCTGGCAAGGACTGCCTCCGGCTCGGGTAGTAAAGGTGATATCCGGGAAAAGTCGGCGACCAGTCTTCAAGAACACGGACTAACCGGCCATCCTCGACATAGGCCTGGACAAGATCCTCGGGCGCATATGCCAGCCCGTATCCTTCCACAGCGGCGGCCATTGTTTGGGGTGAGGTGTTAAAGATCATCTGCCCAGACACCTGAACATGCAGCGCCTTACCGGTCTTTGAAAACTCCCAGGCATACAAACCACCATGAGTGGGCAAACGCAGGTTCGCGCAGTTATGAGTGGTCAGATCTTGGGGAATCTGTGGTTTCGCACGATGAGCAAAGTAACTCGGCGCTCCCACCACAGCCATTCGAAAGTCAGGGGAAATCCTGACTGCGATCATGTCCTTTGCCACTTGATCGCCTATACGCACTCCGGCGTCGTAGCGTTCAGCGACGATATCGATCAACCCGTAGCCAATGTTGATCTCCAGAGTCAGATCGGGATATTCCGGCAGCAACCTGGAGAGTTTCGGCCAGAGAATGGTAGAGGCCGCATGGTCGTGCGAGGTTATCCGGATAGTTCCGGCCGGCTTGTCGCGCAGCTCTCCTAACGCGGCAATTTCGGCTTCTATTCCCTCGTAGTAAGGCACAAGGCTGACAAGCAATCGCTCGCCGGCTTCGGTCGGCGACGCGCCGCGTGTGGTGCGGGTCAGCAAGCGGATACCAAGACGTTCTTCAAGACTGCGGATGCTATGGCTGATAGCGGATTGGGACACACCCAGATGGGCCGCGGCTCTGGTGAAACTGCGCTCGCGCGCAACGGTGATAAACACCGCAAGGCTGTTGAAATCGCTCTGTACCATTATGAATTTATCTCATACCGGTTATCGCAGTATGCCACTTCTTGAATGGATCAGATCTTTTTAAAGTAGCTGCATCCCCAATAACCAAACAGTTTGTGGGTTGGTTTCCAATACCCTCAAAGGAGATGGATGATGCAAAAGCGAAAAATCGGCAGCAACGGCCTCGAAGTTTCAGCCATTGGCCTGGGCTGCATGGGCCTGACATTCGGCTATGGCCCCGCCACTGACAAAGCGGACGCAATCAAACTCATCAGGGCGGCCTTTGAGCGTGGTGTCACCCTCTTCGATTCGGCAGAAGCCTATGGGCAAGTCAACGAAGAAATGGTGGGCGAAGCCGTTCAACCATTTCGCGAGCAGATCGTCATCGCGACAAAATTCGGTTTTAAGGACGGCAATCCCGCCGCTGGGCTGGACAGTCGACCTGAGCGCATCCGTCAGGTGGCGGAAGAATCACTCAAGCGCCTGAAGACCGACTGCATTGACCTGTTTTACCAACATCGCGTCGATCCCAATGTCCCTATGGAAGATGTTGCCGGGGCCGTGCGCGACCTCATTACCGAAGGCAAGGTCAAATACTTTGGCATGTGTGAAGCTGGCGTAGACGCTATCCGTCGTGCCCATGCAGTGCAGCCGCTGTCGGCACTTCAAAGTGAGTATTCGATGTTCACCCGTGAGCCTGAGCTGGAAATAATTCCAACTCTCGAAGCGCTCGGGATTGGTTTCATTCCCTTCAGCCCGTTGGGCAAAGGTTTCCTGACCGGGAAAATAGATGCCGGTACGACCTTCTCTAGCGGTGATGTACGGAATAATCTGCCTCGATTTGCTGACGGTGCCCGCGAGGCGAACCACCATCTCGTCGCCCTGATCGGTGAAATCGCCCAGCGCAAGCAAGCAACCCCCGCCCAGATTGCACTTGCCTGGCTGCTGGCACAAAAGCCGTGGATTGCGCCTATCCCCGGCACCACCAAGCTGCATCGCCTTGAAGAGAACGTAGGCGGAGCAACCGTGCAATTGACCGCAGAAGACCTTCGTGAACTCGGTGAGGTTCTGGCCAAGGTGCCTGTACAAGGTGAGCGCTACAACGCGCAGATGATGAAAACCATCAACCGCTAAGCGTTCTTCAGCGCCTGACGGTGTTTCTTCAGAAGCACCGTCACGCACTCGTTTCCCTCTATTCACCTGCACGAGCGATTAATCACTATGAAGTCAGACGAAGTGAACTTCGCCGTACCGGCATTTGCGCGCTACACCCAGGACGTGCTTTTGGAAGAGATATGGCAGCGTCCACAATTGCTGCCCCGGGATCGCAGCATCGTGACTGTAGCCGCCTTGATTGCGCGGCATCAGCCAGCCGAAATGGCTCGCCAATTCGATTTGGCGTTGAACAATGGCGTCACGCCCACCGAACTGAGTGAAGTCATCACTCATTTGGCATTCTATTCAGGCTGGGGCAATGCCACATTGGCAGCATCCATCGCCAAAGACGTATTTGAGGCCCGCGATATCGTGCCAACCGCATTGGCGGATGTACAAGACAACATGCTCCCAGTCGACGAAGCCTTTGAGCAGATGCGCGTGGCGGCGGTAGAACAGATGATCGGCCCTGCATTTGAAGCGCTTGCAGGCTATACAACTTCGGTACTGTTCCATGACCTGTGGCTGCGCCCGGCACTGACACCCCGTGACCGCAGTCTGGTCACGGTCGCAGCCCTGGTTGCAGTGGGGCAAGCCGCTCAAATCCCTTTTCATGTGAACAAAGCCATGGACAACGGCCTGACCCAAATTCAGGCCGCTGAAGTCATTACGCATCTGGCCTTCTACGCCGGCTGGCCGAACGCAATGTCGGCGGCAGCAATCGCCAAAGGAATATTCGAAAAGCGCTCCGAGTAAATCGCTGGGCAAATCCGGCGCTGCACGTCGAATGGCCAGCCGTGAATCGGTCATTTCTCGCCCGCCAAGGGCTTCTCTACATCCAGGGTAAAAACATGCAAAGCACCAAATCCGAAGAGCGGCACATCATCTGCGAACTTCGCTGCGATGATTGCAACACCGAGCGGGTCAAAGCCTTGATCCTGCAATTTGTTGAGCCGGCAAGAGCGGAACCCGGTTGCCTGTATTACGACCTCTATCAGAGTTTCGAAGCACCCAATACGTTTTACATTATCGATGGCTGGACAAACCAGCAGGCGGTCGAAGAGCACGCTGGCAACCAACATGTCGCCAGCGTTATGGAAGAGCTACGTCCACTGCTCACTTACGGCCCCGTTATTACCCTTAATGCTCGTGTCAGTGACTGAGGCCAATCGTCTGATGGTACTTATGGCAGCGCTAACGGTTATGCACCTCAGATTTCACCCATAGCGGTCGCTGGATAGTGTCCGCTATGGGTCGCGAGTTGCCCTTCACTACCGGCGGCTCTCGTTCCGAAGTGGTCATCGAACCTCGTGGCATCCATTTTTCCCCCTGCTGACTCTTTCAATCCCACCTTCAAGGACCGAACCTGTGATCGCATCCCCCACCAAACTCCTCTTCCTGCCCGGAGCCTCAGGTAACACCCGGTTTTGGCATCCGGTTGCTGAGCGCTTGGCCCACCCGGCGCAGCAGGTCCATATCGGCTGGCCCGGCTTTGGAGACACTCCGCCCTTGCCTAGCGTGACTGGCATGGATGATCTGGTGGCTCGCGTGCTGGCCGAGATCGACCGGCCCACAGCGCTGGTGGCACAGTCCATGGGCGGCATAGTCGCTGTGCTTGCGGCGCTTGAACGCCCTGAGCTGATCACGCACCTGACGCTGACCGTTACCTCTGGTGGGGTGGATATGTCTGCTCTGGGCGCGCATGACTGGCGCCCGGATTTTGCTGCCGCCAACCCGACACTGCCGAGTTGGTTTCTCGACGACCGCACCGACCTCACGCTCCGGTTGGTCGAGTTGCGCATGCCAGTCCTGCTCCTCTGGGGAGATTCTGATCTGATCAGCCCCGTTCGCGTCGGCCAGCGCCTTGCTCAACTGTTACCCCGTGCTGAACTACACGTTTTCCCTGACGCCGATCACAGTCTGGGCTTTACTCACGCAGCCGAAGTGGCGAGGTTGATCGAGAGACATCTGACCTGCTGGTGAGCGGAGCATTTGTTGCCACCGCGTCGGACTGATTGTGCGGCCCCGTGCGTTTCAAGACCTCTCGGATAGCGGACAGACAACCGGAGGCATATCGCTCCTAACCTCGCCGGATACTCTGCGCAAACCGCGTAGAGATGAAAAAAAATCAAAGCATAGTTAAAAGAGTACGAACCAACATTGAGTCTATGACATGTGATTTCGCACCACGTTGACCACCTGCTATGGGTCGTTTTCTGCCGACTGTGACAGGCAGCAATCGGCCCAGGCTGTGTAAAAACGCAGGCGTCGTTTTGCGGTCCTCGCTTCTACGTTAAATCTGCAAACGTCCAGTTAGTTAGCAGATTTGGATTTTGCGCAGGAGCGTGTTTTTCTCGCCGATTTTGATTGCTGCACCAGCCCGGAAGTGTTTTTACACAGCCTCGACCAATAGCAGCCTCTCATGTGAGGCTGCGAAACCTCGGGGGCTCAAGCATCTGGATTGAGCGTCTCCCTAAGTTCCGCCCATTTCAACAGTGCATCCAATGCCGGACACAGCGCCTGGCCCCACTCTGTCATGCGATATTCCACTTTAGGCGGTACTTGCGGATAGGCGGTGCGATGCACGATGCCATCCGCTTCCAACTGGCGTAACTGCTGGGCGAGCATTTTCTGGGATATCTCGGGGATTAGCTTTTCCAGCTCGGAAAAGCGTTGCACCTGGCCACCAAAGAGGTGGAACAGGATCACCAGCTTCCAACGTCCTTCGAGTTGCTTGAACACTGCTTCTACTTCGCTAGCCGCAGTAGAGGGCGTATAGATTTTTCTCATATTTCCCTAGCTTACTTTTTCGTGGGTTCTTGCCATCGGGTATGGCCGAAAGCGAACATGTGGATGAAGAAATCCTTACATCAGTGAGGTGAAATCGCCATGAAAATCGAATTGCCTGAACCGCTCGCCAGCTACCTTGCGGCCGAAAAGATTACTGACACCGAGGTGTTGGAGCGCTGCTTCGCCAAAGATGCCACCGTGCGCGACGAAGGCCAGACGTACAAGGGGTTGGAGGCCATCAAATCCTGGAAGCAAGCCTCGCAGGCCAAGTATCAATACAGCATCGAACCATTGAGCAGCTCGCAGGAAGGACAGACCGTGACCCTGCTCGCTCGGCTTACGGGGAACTTCCCTGGCAGCCCTGTCGAGCTCTCTTACACCGTTGTACTCGTCGACGACAAGATCGCATCCCTGGAGATTCGCTGATGAGCATCGCACTGGAACTCGAAGACCTCCGGGCGCTGGTCACCGGCGGAACCAAAGGCATTGGAGAAGCCGTCGTCTCCCGACTTCGCGAGGCTGGCGCAAAAGTCCTGACAGCTGCGCGCTCGCGTCCCGAGCACCTTCCCGAGGACCTCTTCGTCGCGGCGGACATCACCACCACCGAGGGTTGTGCCAGCGTCATTGATGCCGTCCATGATCGTCTCGGCGGGCTCGATATCATCGTTCATGTCGCAGGTGGATCATCGGCTCCCGCCGGTGGCTACGCGATGCTCGATGACCAGGAATGGCAGCGGGCTCTGGACCTGAACCTGCTCTCGGCAGTTCGCCTCGACCGAGCACTACTGCCCATGCTGCTCAAGCAGGGTTCGGGCGTCATCATCCATGTCACTTCTATCCAGAGCCAGCTGCCGCTACCTGAATCCACCCTGGCGTATGCCGCTGCCAAGGCCGCGCTTTCGAACTACAGCAAGGGTCTCTCCAAAGAGGTCAGCCCCAAGGGCGTGCGTGTGGTCCGGGTGTCACCGGGATGGGTGGAGACGGAGGCCTCAGTCGCCTTTGTGAAGGAAATCGCGAGGCAGAACGGCACCGATTATGAGGCTGGCCGCCAAATCGTGATGGGCTCGCTGGGAGGTATCCCGATCGGACGCCCCGCCAGACCAAAGGAAGTCGCTGATCTCATCGCATTCCTTGTCTCGCCGCTTGCGAGCTCCATTACTGGTACTGAATACGTCATCGATGGTGGAACGGTTCCCACAGTGTGATGCCTTCCTTTAGTTAGCATGAAGTAAGGCAGTGAGCGTGCCCCGCACTATCTTATAGCCACCCATATGAATGAGGCGAAAACTAGCCCGACATAGAGGGGAAGTGAAAAAAGTGAGTCCGTGTCCTTTTGATTGAGCGTCCGCAATGGGTCGATTGCGGCCCTTGGTGACAGGCAGAAATCGGCCAAAAGCAGTCCGTCGGGGTGCCTAAAAAACCGGCGTGATTCGAGTTTCCTCAACCAGGGTATTCAAAGTCTCGGCGCGCTCAAACCACCTGCCGCAACAGTGGTCACTAAGTGGCACAACCTCCGCGATGAAACTACGCTGATGAAACACTTATTCCCCTCCTGTGGAATTGGAAAATGAAACGGATTTTTTCTGCCACTATCGTCTTCACAGTGCTCGTCGCATTTTCAAATACAGTGTCTGCTAAAACATAATTAAGCGGTATTAAGGAGGCGTATGCGTAATCCATCAACTTCAAAGCTTGTGCAGGAAATTTCTGGTGATGCTTTTTATCGCAGATGGACAGTTTGGCTTCCGTTATTGTTCACCTCTGTAACTATTTTTGGCGGGTATAGTAAAGATGTTATGGGGCTTCAATGGGTGGCGTGGCTTGCCGGGATGGCCGAAGCCAATATTTCATCAATAAACGTTTGGGCCGGAAAATCGCCATTTCCTGAGACCACACAATTAATATTTTTACTGGCTTGGTTGTTTAGTTTTTATTACGCTTTTCTTATCGCACGATGGAAGCCCTATCGGGAAATGTATGTTCGTTCACTTGCCGGGTGGAGGCGTCATCTGAAAGCATTGCCGGGGTTGGTGATGATTTGTATTGGACTATTTTTCTTGAATGTTACGCTTCCGGCAGAGCCGAATTGTACGAGGAAGTGTTTCTATGAGTCAGAATTTATTCAAGTGATCTATTCCTCTGGGATCTCTATGCTTTTGGGGTATGGGTTTGCGCTGATTTATTGGTGTTTGGCTAACTTCGCAAGAGCTTGTTTCTGTGGGGGGGAGAAAAATGAGTAGCCAGGAAGTTAGTTATTCTGATTTTGAGACTCATGGACCTGTTACAGCCGACAGCTTTCAAGACCGTCTCCTTTTGGCCGCTTTCTGTCTGTCACCACCGTCAGCTATGGGTCGTTCCCTGCCGGTCAATGCCACGAAACGAGTTGGTCAAATCCGATGCAAATGGCTGGTCAGGTGAAATGCAAACGGGTGGGCAAGTCCGTGCAATTACCCAGCTCCCGGCCCATGTCCTGATGACCTGATTAAAGCAAAGGGTTTTGGGAAAGCAATCACGACACTGAAAACCGCTCCCCAAGCCTTTCATCCTGCAAGATATCAAATAGCGCCTGAGCCGCCGCCGATAACTCATGACCCGGTTTGGTCAGCACACCGATCGCTCTCATCAGCGGATCGCGCAGGGTGATGCAACGCGCGCCCAGCTCATGCATCTGCCCGGCACACAACGCCGGCACCGCGCTCACCCCCAACCCGCTGGCAACCATCCGCCCGACCGTCGCCAGCTGGTGACTCTCCAGTTCAACCGGGAGTTTCATGTTGCGGGCCTGCAGGTGTTCCTCAAGCATGACGCGCACCGTCGAGGGCCTTTGCAAGGTAATGAAGGGCAGCTTCAACAGGGATTCCCAGTCGGTTTCCCCGCAGTCCGCCAGCGCTGAATCACTGGGCACCACGGCCACGAACCGGTCGATATACAAGGGCGTGAACGCCAGCGACGAACTCTGCTGTGGTTCGAAGGCCACCCCCAGCTCCACCTGACGATCGCGGACCATTTCCAGCACCTGCTCGTTGATCACGTCGTTCACCGTGACGTTGACCTTGGGGTAACGCGCACGAAAGGCTTTCAGGATCGGCGGCAGCAGATTGCCGGCGAACGATGGCATCGCCGCAAGAGTCACCCGGCCTTGTTGCAGGGTGAAGCGTTGACGCAGTTCGTCCTCGGCATTATCCCAATCGGCAATCAGTCGTCGAGCCAGCGGCAGCAGTGCCTCACCTTCCGGGGTCAGCGTGACATTGCGCGTGGTACGGCTGAACAGTCGACCACCCAAGCCTTCTTCCAATGCCTTGATCGTCAGGCTGAGGGCCGACTGCGAAAGATGCAGACGCTCGCAGGCCACGGCAAAACTGAGGCTTTGCGCCACGGCGAGAAAGGCGCGGATCTGCTTGACGGTCATCAGTGACGCCTCCAGGGATCGATTGTTTAATTTTATCTATTAATCAACCTTAAAAATCAACTTAACAAATAAATTCTCCAGAGCAACACTCTTGCCCATACGGCTAGCCAGCCGCCCACAAAGAATAAAAGAGGATGGTGCATATGGCAGGTTTCGATAAGCGCGTGGCTTCCTACGAGGAAGCGTTGGCCGGCCTGGAAGACGGTATGACCGTCATCTCCGGCGGCTTCGGTCTGTGTGGTATTCCGGAAAACCTGATCGCCGAGATCAAGCGCAAAGGCACTCGCGAACTCACCGTGGTCTCGAACAACTGCGGCGTCGACGGTTTCGGCCTCGGCGTGCTGCTGGAAGACCGGCAGATCCGCAAGGTGATCGCGTCCTACGTCGGCGAAAACGCCCTGTTCGAGAAGCAACTGCTCAGCGGTGAAATCGAAGTCGATCTGACCCCGCAAGGCACCCTGGCCGAAAAAATGCGCGCAGGCGGCGCCGGCATCCCGGCGTTCTTTACCGCCACCGGATACGGCACCCCGGTTGCCGACGGCAAGGAGACCCGCGAATTCAAGGGTCGCCCGTACCTGATGGAAGAATCCATCACCGGCGATTTCGCCATCGTCAAAGGCTGGAAAGCCGACCACTTCGGTAACGTGATCTACCGCCACACCGCACAGAATTTCAATCCGCTGGCCGCCACCGCCGGCAAGATCACCGTGGTCGAAGTCGAAGAAATCGTCGAACCGGGCGAGCTGGACCCAACGCAGATCCATACCCCTGGCATCTACGTTGACCGGATCATTTGCGGCACGTTCGAGAAGCGCATCGAACAGCGCACCGTGCGCTCCTGATCCCTTCCCTTCCAGCCCGAAGCTCTTGATAACAGAGCATGGAGAAAAATAATGGCTCTTACCCGCGAACAAATGGCTCAGCGCGTCGCCCGCGAAATGCAGGACGGCTTCTACGTTAACCTCGGCATCGGTATTCCGACCCTGGTCGCCAACTACATCCCGGAAGGCATGGAAGTCATGCTGCAATCGGAAAACGGCTTGCTCGGCATGGGCTCCTTCCCCACCGATGCTGAAGTCGACGCCGACATGATCAACGCCGGCAAGCAGACCGTCACCGCCCGTATCGGTGCGTCGATTTTCTCTTCGGCCGAGTCTTTCGCGATGATTCGCGGCGGCCATATCGACCTCACCGTTCTCGGCGCTTTTGAAGTCGACGTGCAAGGCAACATCGCCTCCTGGATGATCCCCGGCAAGCTGGTCAAGGGCATGGGCGGCGCGATGGACCTGGTGGCCGGTGCCGAAAACATCATCGTCACCATGACCCACGCCTCCAAGGACGGTGAGTCAAAACTGCTGCCGCGCTGCAGCCTGCCGCTGACCGGCGCCGGTTGCATCAAACGTGTACTGACTGACCTGGCCTACCTGGAAATCCAAGACGGTGCGTTCCTCCTCAAGGAGCGTGCACCCGGTGTCAGCGTCGAGGAAATCGTCAGCAAGACCGCCGGCAAGCTGATCGTACCTGAGCACGTCCCGGAAATGCAGTTCGCCTGAACGCCGACTGAATGAGGAGAGATTCGATGCAAGAAGTCGTCATTGTTGCCGCAACCCGCACTGCCATTGGCAGCTTTCAGGGCTCGCTGGCCAGTATTCCCGCGCCGGAGCTCGGCGCGGCCGTGATCCGCCGTCTGCTGGAACAGACCGGCCTCGCCGGTAGCGAAGTGGATGAAGTCATCCTCGGCCAGGTGCTCACCGCAGGTTCAGGCCAGAACCCGGCACGCCAGGCGTCGATCTTCGCCGGCCTGCCCCACGCAGTACCGGCGCTGACCCTGAACAAGGTCTGCGGCTCGGGCCTCAAGGCCCTGCACCTGGGCGCCCAGGCGATTCGTTGCGGCGATGCGCAAGTGGTCATCGCCGGCGGCATGGAAAACATGAGTCTGGCGCCCTACGTCCTGCCCGCAGCCCGCACCGGCCTGCGCATGGGCCACGCAAAAATGATCGACAGCATGATCAGCGATGGCCTGTGGGATGCCTTCAACGATTACCACATGGGCATCACCGCCGAGAACCTGGTGGAGAAATACGGGCTCAGCCGCGAAGAGCAGGATGCCTTCGCCGCAGCCTCCCAGCAAAAAGCCACGGCGGCCATTGAGGCCGGTCGCTTCGCTGACGAGATCACACCGATCCTGATCCCTCAACGCAAAGGCGATCCGCTGTCCTTTGCCGTCGACGAACAACCCCGTGCCGAGACCACTGCAGCATCGTTGGCCAAGCTCAAACCGGCGTTCAAGAAAGACGGCAGCGTCACTGCGGGCAACGCTTCGAGCCTCAATGACGGCGCCGCGGCGGTACTGCTGATGAGCGCCGACAAGGCCAAAGCATTGGGCTTGCCAGTCCTGGCGCGGATCGCCAGTTACGCTAACGCCGGTGTCGACCCGGCGATCATGGGCATCGGCCCGGTATCGGCGACCCGCCGTTGCCTGGAAAAGGCCGGCTGGAGCCTGGGTGAGCTGGACCTGATCGAAGCCAACGAAGCCTTCGCCGCGCAGTCACTGGCGGTCGGCAAGGAGCTGGAATGGGACGCGAGCAAGGTCAACGTCAACGGTGGCGCGATTGCCCTGGGCCACCCTATCGGTGCCTCGGGATGCCGGGTGCTGGTGTCCTTGCTGCACGAAATGATCAAGCGTGACGCCAAAAAAGGTCTCGCCACGTTGTGCATCGGTGGCGGTCAAGGCGTGGCGCTGGCGATCGAGCGCAACTGATTCAACGAGCAACATGGACAAGGCCCGGCTCCACGATAGCCGGGCCTTTTCTTTTCCCACTCGACACACGCCAATCCCCCCGTAGCAGTTGCCGAGTAATACGAGGCTACGTTCGGCGGCGAAGCCGTCGCCAAGTCTGCACGCGCGGTGTTCCAGAAAGACCGGGGTGTCCGGTTTTACGACGGCTTCGCCGCCGAACGCTGCCTCGCATTACTCGACAGCTGCTACGGGGGGATGCAGGCGGGGCTGTCTTCCATCATCCGCATCGATGTTCACCATCGACCCAATGAAGTTCTCATAAAAATCCTGACGCGTAACATCTGCTCCATACCCAACCAATAACACCCCGGAGCACACCATCATGAAACGCCAGATCATCCTCAGCATCGCTTTCTCGGTACTTGCAGCCAACGCTTTTGCCGCTTCCTCCACTCACCCGGTCATCGCTGAAGGTGGCTCCGATCGTCTGATCGAAAGCCGCGTCGCTGAAGGTGGTTCGGACCGTCTGATCGAAAGCCGCGTCGCTGAAGGTGGCTCCGACCGTCTGATCGAAAGCCGCGTCGCTGAAGGTGGTTCCGACCGTCTGATCGAAAGCCGCGTCGCTGAAGGTGGCTCCGACCGTCTGATCGAAAGCCGCGTCGCTGAAGGTGGTTCCCGACCGTCTGACTCAGAATCGTGCATGAATAGCCTTACTGCGGTACTCAATCAAAAAGCCCGGCTTGATCAGCCGGGCTTTTTTATGGGTGCTGTCTCGTCCTGAATAAGGTTTACACCTTCTGGCTTCTTATCAGGAGGGTGCAATGGATACGGGCGCAAAACGCAGT
>NZ_JBWKQB010000035.1:0-56593 GCF_059418545.1 Pseudomonas sp. GW821-FHT07G10
GGCGAGGAACAGCAACGCAGGATATGGGCTGCTGGCGCCGAAGTTGACTAACAGAACTAGCCACACAGGCCACTAGGTACTGCCTTGTGTACCTGTCGGTACAAAACTCACATACCCACGACAACTTCCCCCTTGAGGCTGCATAAGCCGGTGCACCCACCGGTTTTATCCATACGCAAGGAGTGAGCCCATGATTGGTAGCGTCAGCAACTATTCGAGCTATACCAGTACCAGCAGCACCACTGCGACGAACAGCGCCCGCAGTCAGCAATTCCAGAAAGAGCTGTTCGCCAAACTCGACAGCAACGGTGACGGTTCGGTCGATAAGGACGAACTGAAAAGTGCCCTCTCGCAGAAAAGCGATAACGGCGTTCTGGTCAGCCTGACCAAAAACTTCAGCAAGCTGGACAGTGACAGCAGCGGCAGCCTCAGTAGCGAAGAAATGGCCGCTATGGCTCCCCCGCAACCAGTTGCCAGCGATCAGGCGCCGGATACTCAGCTGGCCGATGCGCTGATCAGTGCCCTGGACAGCAACGGTGACGGCGCCATCAGCAATGACGAGCTGAGCAGCGGCCTGACCAACGCTGGCAGCACTGCCGACAGTTCAAAGATATTCTCGGCGCTGGACAAGAATCAGGATGGCAGCGTCAGCAAAGACGAACTGGCTGCCAGCCTCGCCCCGCCACCGCCGCCACCTCAGCAAACGTCCAGTTCAGAGCTTTTCAGCCAGCTTGATGCAAACGGCGACGGCAGTGTCAGCGCCAGTGAACTGAGCAGCGCGCTGCAAGCCAGCGACAGCAGCTCCAACACCTCTAGCGCCTCCAGCAGCACCGACAGCAGCGCGGCGCTGCTCAAAGCACTAGACACTGACAACAGCGGCGGTATCAGCAGCGATGAGCTCAAGACAGCGCTGCAAGCAGGTCGCAGCCAGGACAGCAGCTCTCAGAGTGACAAGGCCAATATCGCTGAAGCCTTGAGCAAGATGATCGCCAACCTGAGCAAACAGTATCAGCTGAACAACGTGGCGACCGTCGGTACAAACCTGAACGTCGCGACGTGAGTCAAAAGCCAGGTAGCGTCGAGTGGTGAGCGAACGCCGCGTCCCCCCTGTAGGAGCGTCGACCGGCTGCTCCTACATCAGCATCAGCGCTTGTCGTCCACTCGCGCCTGACTGACACTCCAATCCGTCAACAGGCTATAGGCCACAGCCAGCAAGGTCGGGCCGATGAACAGGCCGATAAAACCAAACGCAATCAATCCGCCAAACACCCCGAGCAGCACGATCACCAGCGGCAGCGTGCCGCCGCGGCTGATCAGGTACGGCTTGAGCACGTTGTCCACGCCACTGATGATCAGTGTCCCCCAGATCCCGAGGAACACCGCCATGCCGTACTCGCCTTTCCAGGCCAGCCACGCGGTAGCGGGAATCCACACCAGCGGCGGCCCCATTGGTATCAGGCTGAGCAGGAAGGTGGCAATGCCGAGCACCAATGCACCGGGCACACCGGCAATCAGGAAACCGATCAACGCCAGGATCGCCTGTGCAGCGGCAGTGCCGATAACGCCGTTGACCACCCGCTGCACCGTGCCAGCCACCAGTTCGATGTAGTAACCGGCACGATCACCAATCAGCCGTTCCAGCAAGCGATGGACAAACATCGCCAATCGCGGCCCGTCTCGATAGAAGAAAAACACGAAGACGATGCTCAAGGTCAGCTCAAGAATCCCGCCCCCGATCTGCGCGCTGCGTGCCAGCAACCAATTGCCGACCTGCCCCAGATATGGTTTGACCGCGACTATCATGGCCGCGCCCTGTTGGTCGATGCTGTTCCAGATTCCTACCAGCCGCCCGCCGACAAGGGGGACAGCCGCCAGCCAGGTGGGCGCCTGAGGAAGACCATCGACCTGCACATCTTTGATAAACGCCACGACGTCGCGCACATGATCTGCCAGATTGAAACCAAGCCAGACCAGCGGAACCGCCACCAGCAACATCCAGCCCAGAGTCAACAGCGCAGCGGCCAGGGATTCGCGGCCATTCAACCAACGGGTTAGCAAGCGCATCAGCGGCCAACTGGCAAACGCCAGTACCGCGCCCCAGAACATTGCCGACCAGAACGGCGCCATCACCCAGAAACTGGCACCGAACAGCACCAGGAGCAGGATCTGCACCAGCAGACGATCGTTATTGACCATGAAAGATCTCGTGAAAGATGAACGAATAAGAGAGTAGGCGAACGGCCTGGGGCCGTCCGCCCTGAGGGAGCTTAACGCAGTAATTCGACGTGCAGACCTGCCGCTCGCGCGCTGCCGGTCTCCATCCGCGCCGCTCGCACGCCCTGCCCGATCAGCGCCTGCCGCCAGGCCTCGGCGTTAGGGCCGGAAACACTGACCCGCATCGTCGTATCGAGGTTCAGCCCGCGCGACAGCAAGGTCAACCAGACAGGTAACGGCTCACCGTTCAGCTTCGGAAAGTCGAGCTCGCCGGTATCCTTGAGCTGACGCAACAAAGTTGCTGAAGTCGGCATCAACTCGCCAAGCGGTGCGCTGGCGTCAAACTGCTCGACATGCAGGTAAGCCCGGCGATTGCCGCGGGTGATGCTGTACAACGCCACCAGCGAGTTGTCCCGAGGCGCCGCCAGACGCAACAGCAGATACGCCTGCTGATCGTCGGTGCCATACAACTTGGCGTTGCGGAAGACTTCGTTGGCCCACAGGTTGCTTTCCCCGCAATCACGGGCCTGGCACCAGAACAACAACTCGGCGCCCTGCTTCTGCAAGGCCTCACGGGCTACGGTGAAGGCTTCGGTTGAAGAATGCTCGGGCGGCAATTCGTAGGTCACCGAGGTGGCTTGCCCGCGAACGCTGACCTGGCCGTCGTAGCGCAGCTGACCACTGATTTTACGGATCGCTCCCAATGGGTAGATCCGCTCCACGTCTGCCGCTGGCCGGTAGTCGACGATCTGCGCATCGGCCAAACGCGGCACCAACGGCAAATCGTGACTCCCGGGCACATCGGCGGCGAACAACAAAGGACTGAAACAGCACAGACCGAAAATACGGATTAAACGCATGGGTACTTTCATCGAATCAACATGGCCTGGGCGCCCTTGACGACACTGGCGTCGTCGATGCGTGGTGGCACCTGCAAGCCGCGCTGCACCGCAGGACGGGCCTCCATGGTTGCCATCCAGCGCTGCAAGACCGGCAAGCCGTCTACCGAGACACCGGACCACTCATAGCCTCGGACCCACGGATACGTCGCGATATCGGCAATGCTGTAATCACCGGCCAGAAATTCGACGGCGTTCAGGCGGGTGTTGAGCACTTCATACAAACGGCGGGTTTCATGTTGATAGCGGTCGATGGCACCTTGAAGTTTTTCCGGGAAATAGCGAAAAAACACATTGGCCTGACCTTGCATCGGGCCGATGCCCCCCATCTGGAACAT
This sequence comes from Pseudomonas sp. GW821-FHT07G10, assembly GCF_059418545.1. NCBI lineage: Bacteria > Pseudomonadati > Pseudomonadota > Gammaproteobacteria > Pseudomonadales > Pseudomonadaceae > Pseudomonas > Pseudomonas sp. GW821-FHT07G10. The sequence goes on from NZ_JBWKQB010000035.1 coordinate 3,452, forward strand.
CAGCCACTGCATGACCACCGAACGCCCCTTGGGGTCTTTGGGCATGAGTTGCCCGCTCAGTTCGGCCAGATAGACAAGAATCGCACCGGATTCAAACACGACGAAATCGCCATTGGCACGGTCGACAATCGCCGGAATCCGGCCATTGGGATTGATCTTGAGAAAGTCTGGAGCCTTTTGCTCCTTTTTGTCGAAACTCAAGGCATGCACCGTGTAGGGCATGCCGAGTTCCTCGAGCACGATAGAGACCTTGTGGCCATTCGGGGTCGCAGCGGTGTAGAGATCTATCATGGTTGTCTCCCATTTCAACCCGCCCAGCCTCGACAGTTGCCCGCTGCAAGTCAAGGAACGGCGAAGAACCGATTGAAACAGTCTGCAACAAGGGCGGCGCCGGGCTCATCATTCAGGTGCAAATGATGGCCGCCGGGCAGCTGTTCACGGCTAAAGGGTAGACGCTCCAGCAATTCTGGATGTTGGGCCAGCATGCCATCCTCGGCGATCACCAGTTGGGTCGGGCAACTGATGCGCTGTACGAAGGCCATTGCCTGTTCTTCTGTCAGACGTAGCGGCGAAGCCAGGGTCAAACGGCTGTCGCTGCGCCAGGTATAGCCCCCAGGCACGGGCATGAGTCCGCGCTGGGCCAGCAACTCCGCAGCTTCGCGGCTGACGGCGACCAGGCCTTTCATTCGCGCTTCGATGGCGCGATCCAGCGTGCTGTAGACCGGTTTGCGTTTGTCTTGCAGATTCAGTTGAGCCTGTAGGGCCATACCCAGGCGTTCGGCGGCGTTTTCGCCTTTGGCGGTCGGAGGAATGACTCCGTCGATCAGCGCCAACTGCGTCACACGCTCCGGCAGAGCGCCAGCCAGCACCAGCGAAACAATCGCCCCCAGTGAGTGCCCGAGCAGGGCAAAGCGTTTCCAGCCAAGTTGCTCGGCGACTTGCAGCACGTCGTAAACGTAGTCCCACAGCGCGTAACCGGCACCCGGCGGTCGATGTCCGGAATGACCGTGCCCGGCCATGTCCAGAGCAACGATGCGCAACCCCTTTAGCTTCGGCGCCAGGCGCGCGAAGCTGTTGGCGTTGTCCAGCCAGCCATGCAAGGCAATCACTGGCACGCCGTCTTCGGGGCCAAACAGATGCGCGGCCAGCTCAATATGCGGCAGACTCAGACGAACTTCTTCAACAGGAGTTTTCATGCGCAACTCCGCTCACTGCGGCCTTCCCAGCGACTGAACAGACTCTTGAGCAGCGTGGCGGTGTCCTGTGGGCGTTCAAGGGGAAACATATGCCCGCCAGGCATGGTCAGCGACTCGCCGTGAGGCAACCGCCCCACCGAGCTTGCGTGATGGCGCATCACCACACGGCTCTGGCTTCCGCGAACCACCGCCAGCGGCACTTTCAACTGCCGTGCGCGGCCGGGACTGGTATGCGGGACGCCACGGTAAATGCTGATTTCCGTCGCCGGATCGAAACTCAAGCGCAGACGATCACCGACCTTGTGCAGACCATGTTGCAGGTAAGCGTCGAAACATTCCGGGTCAAAGCCGCGAAACAGGGTTTTACCGGCGAAATAGTGCCGCGCGGACTCCATATCAGCGAATTCTTCCCGCCGCCCCAGGGTCCGTCCGGCCGGGGTCAGCCGGTCGATAAAACCGAAGCGCTTGGCTGCACGTATCACCCACTGATCAGCGCGGGTCAGCACTGGAGAATCAAGCATCACTACGCCGCGATAGAGCTGCGGGCAACGCAAAGCCGCATGCAGATGCAGGACGCCACCGAAGGAATGCCCGACACCCCACACAGGCGCAGGCTGCTGCTCAAGGTGATGAATCAGCTCATCCACCAGATTCTGCCAGTTATCGTCCACCGGGAACCGTGGGTCATGGGCATGCTGCGGCAAATGCGCGACGTCATATTCCGGCGCCAGCGCAGCGAACAACTTACCGTAGGTGGCCGAAGGGAAACCATTGGCGTGAGCGAAAAACACCTGCTGCGACATACCCGCGCATCCATAAACGAAAACAGGTATTGATTGTCCGCAAGACACTGCTCAACAGCAATGACCGTAACTGCCAGGAATGGTGACACTCAGGCCAACGCTATGGGCTTTTCAGCGGGCTGGAGGTGTTTCACCCAGCGGCACCACGGCCATGGTCAGCCGGGAGACGCAACTGGCCTTGCCTTCATCGCTGCTCAGGCGGATGTCCCAGACATGAGTGGTGCGGCCGATATGAATCGCTCGCGCTACCGCTGTCACCCGTCCGCTGCGCAACCCGCGCAAGTGGTTGGCGTTGATTTCAAGACCCACGCAATAGAACTTGCTGGCATCGATACACAGGAAACTGGCCATGGAGCCGACCGTTTCGGCCAGCACCACCGAGGCGCCGCCATGCAGCAAGCCATAGGGCTGATGGGTGCGATGGTCGATGACCATGCTTGCAGTCAGGGACTCTTCATCAAAGGATTCGAAACGGATATCCAGTATTTCGCCAATGGTGTTTTTCTGGATCGCGTTCAGTTGTTCAATGTTGGGAGTGGTACGCCACAGACTCATTGCTACATCCTTTATGGGTTTTATATCGTGTCAATCCTGCCACAGCACCGCTTCGCAACGCTCGCTCCACTCCTGGAAGCGCGCGCCATAGGCAGTCTCGATCACGTTGCGTTTGATTTTCAAGGTTGGAGTCAGGAAACCGTTTTCCACCGCCCAACTGTCTTTTACCACCACCAACCGACGCAAGCGTTCGTGTTGATCGAGCACGCCATTGACCTCTTCAAGCAAGGCTTCCAGGCTGGAATGCAAACTACTGCGAGCCGCACTGGCAGCATCTTGAAGGCCGACCGCCGACAGCACACACAGCCCCAGCGGCGCGCTCAAACCGTCACCAACCACACACACCTGCTCGATTCGTGAATGCACCGCCAGACGATTTTCGATCGGTGCCGGCGCAACATATTTGCCTTTGCTGGTCTTGAAGATTTCCTTGATCCGTCCGGTCAGCCGAAGATTGCCTTCGGCGTCCCCCTCGCCTTTGTCGCCGGTGCGCAGGAAACCATCTTCGGTGATGGTTTCAGCGGTTTTCTGCGGATCCTTGAAGTAACCGAGCATGCTCGCCCCGCTACGCACCAGCACTTCGCCCGACGGATCGATACGCACCTCGACTTCCGGACAAGGTCCACCGATCCAGCCTGGTTTGTGCGAGCCTCCACGACCGACGTGGGAATAGCCGCAATTCTCGGTCATGCCATAGACCTCCAGCACATCCAGACCGAGCCGTTGGTACCACTCAAGCAAGGTCTGTGGCACCGGCGCGGCACCGGACAAGGCAATGCGCAAGGCATCGAGCCCCAACCCGACAAGCACTTTGTGTCCTACCCACCGGCCAATGACCGGCAAGCCCAGCAGGAAATCCAGGCGTTTGGCGGGCATTTTGCTGTACACGCCCATCTGGAACCTGGTCCAGATCCGCGGCACACCGAACAGCGCGGTAGGCCGGGCGCGCTTCAGGTCAGTGAGGAAAGTGTCCAGGCTCTCGGCAAAAAATACCGTTTGCCCTGTGTAGATCGACGCCAGTTCGACAAACATTCGTTCGGCCACATGACACAGCGGCAAGTACGACAGCAGTCGATCCGACGCCCCCAGACCAAACAGTTGCGTGCCGTGGGTGGTGGCGAAACCGAGATTACCGAAGCTATGCATCACACCCTTGGGCAGGCCGGTGGTACCAGAGGTGTAAATGATCGTCGCCAATTGCGAGGCCGTGGGCAGCGGGTCGTCCTGAATGGGTGAACTGCGTTGCAAGTCGGCCCAGCTGAAATCGAACGCCCCTGGCGGACATAGCGGCAGACTGATGGTCGGCAATCCGGGCTTGACCCCGGACGCCATGCCCGGCCAGTCATCCAGCTTGCCGATAAACACCAGCGCCGACTCTGAATGTTCGAGCACCTGGGACACCGAGTCGGAGGTCAGGTTGGGATACAGCGGGACGGACACATGTCCGGCCATCCAGATCGCCAGGTCGGCGATGATCCAGTGCGCACAGTTTTTTGAAATGATTGCGATATGACTGCCTGGCGGCAGCTCCCGTGAGCGGAGCCAGTGAGCTGCACAGCGGGCCTGATGGCCGACATCGGACCAGCTCAGGGTTTCGACCTGCCCGCCACCCAGCGGCTGAACCAGAAAACGCTGGCGGGGATGACGAGCTTCACGCTCGTAGAACACTTCCAGCGGCAAACGAAAAGTGCGAGACATACGCCCCCTCCCTTTTGTTTTATGTGGAGGCAAGCGTAGTCAACCAAGCAGTTGCTTGGTTGACTATTTCACAGAGAAGTCAGGGAGCAGAAGTCATGAACTTGTGGCGAGCGGGTTCGACTTTATGCTTACGGATGTTTGACACTTTTGAGAGTCATCAAACCCGCCAGCGGCCAGTCACCTTCGAGTTCGGCCAGGCCAGCGGTGCCCACCCGCTGCAGTTCGCGCCAGTGACCGTGTTGCAGATAGGCAATCAGGTTGCTGACCAGCGGGTTATGGCTGACCAGCAGCACGTTGTCCAACGAGTCGAGCTCATCCACCACTGCCGGCGGATCGTTGTCGGGAGTCAGCCACTTCACGGTGTGGACCTCAGGCTCGAAGCCCAGGGCTTCGCGCACCAATTGCGCGGTCTGCTGCGCCCGAGTGTAAGGGCTGGCGTAGATGGCGCTGATCGGTTGGCCGATCAGCTGCGCAGCGCTGCTCAGCACTTCCTTGCGGCCATTCTCGGTCAGGTTGCGTTCGGCATCGCTGCCGGCGTTGGGCTCGGCTTCACCGTGACGCAGCACCCAGAGTTTCATAGCTTCGGCTCCTCATCCCGTGCCGGATGCGGTGCAGGCGGTACGGCATGCGGCGCTTCGCCTTCGGGTGCGCGCGGGGTCGGCCAATCGGCGAACGGCCAGGGTTTCTGGTCACTGTGGAAACTGCCGAAGCGACCGATCTGCGCCAGGAACTGGCTCAGGCTGTCGCCGAAATTCATCAGGCTGGCACTCGGCGCACCGTAGATCAGCCGGTAAATGAGTTGCACCAGCACCACAGCGCCGAGGATGAATTGTGCCACTTGCCAGACCAGTACATACACGAGCATCCACATCACACGCAGCAAAATGGACTCGTATTTGGCTTCGTTCTTTGGATCGTTCATGTCTCGCTCCTTGTCGTGCTCAATTGAAACCACTGGTGGAGATAAAGTCGACATCGGTTTTCGGCTCGCCGCGCATCAACAACTCGATAATCTGGTTGAGCGTGCGCCCTTCGAACAAAATCGCATGCAACCCGGCGACCAACGGCATGTAGACCCCCAACTCCTGAGCCTTGACCTTGAGCACCTTGAGGGTGTTGACGCCCTCGGCGACTTCGCCCAAACGGGTCACGGCGTCCTCCAGGCTCAAGCCCTGGCCAAGGGCAAAGCCCACTTGATAATTGCGGCTCTTGGGTGACGAGCACGTGACAATCAAGTCGCCAACCCCGGCCAGGCCAAGAAAGGTCATGGGGTTTGCGCCCTGACTGACCGCGAAACGGGTCATCTCCGCCAATGCCCGAGTGATCAGCATACTCTTGGTGTTTTCACCCATGCCCAATGCTACGGCCATGCCGGCAATGATCGCGTAGACGTTTTTCAGTGCCCCGCCCAACTCCACACCAAATCGGTCGGCGCTGGCGTAAACGCGGAAAGTACGGCCATGCAGCGCCGCCTGGACGCGCTGGCAGAGTTCTTCGTCTTCACTGGCGACCACCGTAGCGGTCAATGCGTGCTCGGCCACTTCCCGGGCCAGGTTCGGCCCGGACAACACGCCGATTCGTGCTTGCGGAGCGATTTCTTCAAGAATCTCGCTCATCAACTTGAAGGTCTGTGCCTCAATGCCTTTGGTCAGACTGACCAGCAGTTTGCCGCTCAGGCGCTCGGCATGGGGAGCCAACACCGAGCGCAACGCGCTGGATGGTAACGCCACGAAACACAGATCGCAGTCGATCAGCGTCGCCAGCAGGTCAGTGACCGGCTCCACCGCAGGGTGAACCTTGATGCCCTTGAGGTAGCGCGGATTCTCGCGGTGCACCCGAATGGCCTCGGCCTGTTCAGGGTCACGCATCCATTGGCGCACCTGGTGACCGTTCTCGGCCAGCAAATTGGCCACGGCGGTACCAAAACTTCCGCCTCCCAGGACCGCAATAGGGCGCTGTTCAGTCATATGCAATCCGTTAATCCATACCAGTGGCGATGCCCGCATTATACGGGGCAGCCTTCAGGCGGCCAGCCCCACAATCAATTACCGCTAATTGCCGGGATCTGACTGTTTCGACCTATGAATGGCGGGGGTTATCGACTGGAAAACCCGCCCAGCTCGGTTAACATGCCCGCCTATTACCTGCTATCAAGGCTGTGCCGTGTACCTTGGCCCTTCCAATCCACCCTCATCACTGGTCCTGGCGCTGATGTTCAGCAACCCGCTGTTGGCCGACGATCTGTTTCTTGACAACCGGCCACTGCCGCAAGTGCTGACCGCTACACGCCTGAAACAGTCCCCAGCGGCAGTTCCCGGCAGTATGACGATAATCGACAGTGAGCTGATCAAGACCAGCGGCGCCCGGGATATCAGCGAACTGCTGCGCCTGGTGCCCGGGATGATGGTCGGCAGTATCAGCGGCAATCAGGCCACGGTGAACTATCACGGTACCAACGCCAGCGAAGCGCGGCGCATGGAGCAATGGAAAGGTGGCGCCAGGCAAACCCTGTGCGGCGATATCGACCAAGGCCCCCGTGAATCACGCTACGATCTCGAACTGCAGGACACCCCGAGCCTGTCCGATAGCCTGCGGCTGGTCAGCGGGATGAACTATCGTTACGACAAGGCAGACTCCGAGACCTGTTTCAATGGCACCCTCGACGACACCATCTGGCGCTTGTTCGATCAGCTTGAGTGGAGAGCAAGCGAGCACTGGCTGCTCCAGGGCGGTGCCATGTTCGAAGACACCCGGTTGACTGGCAGTTCGCTGACTCCGCGGATGGCGGTCAATTATCTGATCAACCCGCGCCACGGCCTGCGCGCCGTGCATTCAGAAGCCATCCGTTCGCCTGACATGTTCGAGAACAACGTCAACTGGAGTTATCGGGTCACCAACCTGAACCCCAAAGCCTACGGACAATCCAGCGCCCAATACTTTGTCAAGACTCGCGGCCCGGGCGATCCCGAAAAAGAACGCATGCGTTCGCGAGAATTGGGTTACAACGGCTTTTTTGCCGATATCGGGCTGACCGTCGACATGAAGCTGTTCTATGACGAAATAACCGGAATGATCAGCGAACCGCTGCGTAACAACCAATACATCGCCAGCAACTCGAACGCCTCACGTTTCTCAGGCACCGAAACCCAGCTCGACTGGCGGATGAGCGCCACGTTCTCTACTTCAGCGCGGAGTTAGAGTTCTAGCATGGATGAACGTCCGTCACAGGAGACACCAGCCCCTGGCCATCTGCTCAGATCAGTGTGCCTGGCCTTTGTCTGCCTGTTCGCAAGCGTTACGGTCCGGGCCGCCGACATTTTGCTGACCGGTGCCGAAGATAGCCCCGGCGTGCAGTCCTTCACCCAAGCCTTGAGCCAACTGCGTCCCAAAGACACGGTGCACTTCAGTTCGCTGACTGAGCTGCCTGCGCCGAGCAAACTGCCGTCAGGCACACGACTGATCCTGCTCGACCTGCCGAGCCTGGACTGGCGCCTGCAAGACGCCCAGGGACCGGCCACATTGGTACTGCGCATCAGTCGGCTGCAAGCACGGCAACGTCTGGGCAACAGCTTGCCCGCCCGACTCAGTCTGCTGTGGAGCGACCCTCCACTGGACCGGCAACTGCGCCTGGCCCAAAGCATCCTGCCGCAAGCCCGGCGAGTTGGCGTGCTCTATCACAGCCACAGCGAATTTCTCTTGAAAGAACTGCGTCAGGCCGCACAACTGCTGGGCCTGGAAATCGTCGCCGAGCGATGGGACAACACCAGTGACAGCCGCCCGCTTCAGGCATTGCTGAAAGACAGCGACGTGCTACTGGGCCTCGACGATTACGACCTGTACAGCCCGAAAACCGCGAAAAATCTGCTACTCAGCAGTTATACCCGGCAACGGGCGCTGATCGGCCCCAATGCCGGCTTCGTCAAGGCCGGTAGCCTGGCCAGTACCTACAGCGATCAAAACGACTGGCTGGCCACTCTCGACACCCTGCTCGACCGCCCGACCGCCAGCTGGCCGCGCGCACTGTATCCGCAACGATTCAAAGTATTGAGCAACCCGCAAGTGGCACGCTCACTGGGCATCGAGCCGATCGACGAACAGTCTGTCGCGACCCGGTTGGCCGAAGGAGAAAACCGCCCATGACCTTCCGTCGTCGCTGGGACATCAATACCCGCACCCAGATCATCAGCCTTGGCCCGGCGTTGCTGCTGACATTGCTGCTGATCAGCTTCTTTACCTTCGTGCGGATTCAGGATTTGCGCCAGGAGCTGAACCACACCGGACAACTGATCGCCAACCAACTGGCGCCGGCCACCGAATACGGGGTGATTTCCGGCAACAATGAGGTGCTCGAGAGCTTGTTGAAAGCCACCCTGACGATCTCACATGTGCGTTTTCTGGAAGTACAGGACAGCACCAACAACATACTGGTGTACGTCGAACAGCCCTCGGAAACTGTCAGTCGATCGCAACAGGTCGAAGTATTCCAGGCGCCAGTACGCTTGCAACGGATCAAGCTCAACAATGATTTCTTTCAGGACGGCAGTTCACCGGCCATAGCACCTGCCGAGGACTATCTGGGTCGGGTGATCGTCGGTATGTCTAACGATGCCTTCAGTCAGCGCCAGCAAGGAATCCTGCTCAAGGCCGCAATCCTCGCGTTGTTTGCCTTGTTGTTCACCTTCCTGCTCGCCCGCCGCCTGGCCGCACGCCTGTCGCAGCCAATCAGCGCCATGGGTAACGCGGTCAAGGCCATTCAACAGGGCGACTACAGCACCCCGCTGCCGATCGTCGACGATGCCGAACTTGGCAGCCTGTCACGGCATATCAACAACCTCGCCGCCGGTCTCGAGCAAGCCAGCCGCGAACAGCATCAGGCGATGGCCCAACTGATCCAGACCCGCGAAGAAGCGGAAAAGGCCAACAACGCCAAATCCGACTTCCTGGCCATGATGAGCCACGAACTGCGCACGCCAATGAATGGCGTGCTGGGCATGCTGCAATTGCTCGAAACCACCGAGATGACAGAGGAACAGGTCGAATACGCGGCACTTGCCTCAGAGTCCACCGAACACCTGCTCAAGGTGATCAACGACATCCTCGACTTCTCGCGCATCGAGCGTGCCGCGCTGGAACTGGAACATATCCCGTTCAACCTTGCCGATCTGATCACCAGTTCCGCCCAGGCATTCCAGCACAGTGCGCTGCAGCGCGGCCTGAGCCTTGAGCTGAGGATCCCGGCCGGCATGGAGTCGCTGCAGGTTCAGGGCGATCCGACACGAATCCGGCAGATCCTGGTCAACCTGATCGGCAATGCGCTGAAATTCACCGAACAAGGCAGCGTGACAATTGAACCGCAATGGCAATCTCTGGACCATCAGGTGCTGTGGTTTACCTGCAGCGTGCGTGACAGCGGCATCGGTATCCCGGAGCAAAGCCTGGAGCTGATGTTCAATGCGTTTCAACAGGCCGACAGCACGATTTCCCGACGCTATGGCGGCACCGGGCTTGGTCTGCCGATCGCCCGTACACTCGCCGAGCGGATGGGCGGCACCCTGCGCGCCCGGAGCGAGGAGGGACGCGGCTCGGTCTTTACTCTGGAGATACCGTTGGCGTTGTATCAGCAAAGCTTGCCGACGCTTACAACGCGGGTACCGTCAGGACATACCCATGGCGAGGGTCGCAATGTGTTGCTGGTCGAGGATAATCCGGTCAACCGGACAGTGATCGAGGCAATGCTGCGCAGTCTGGGCTTTACCGTCAGCGTCGCCACCGACGGCGCACAAGCCATTCGCAGCGCTGAGAGCCTGATATTCGAAGCAATTCTGATGGACTGCCGGCTGCCGCTTATCGACGGCTATGAAGCCACCCGCCAGATCCGCCAACTGCCGGGTTGCGCCGAGCTGCCGATCATCGCCCTGACAGCCAATGCCTTGCAGGGAGACCGTGAAGCCTGTCTTGACGCCGGAATGAATGATTATCTGGCCAAGCCGTTCAAACGTGCTGATTTGCAGCAAATTCTGCAACGCTGGGTGCACTAGGGTCTGTTGACGTTTGGTGACAACCGCGACGGCACCAAACGTCAACAGACCCTGGCACAGAGGTTTCGACGATCTGCGACTGGCGTGAAATGCGAAAGTGCGGCAGTCTTAGGCACCCAAACAGGCCCTGAAACGCGCCTGAATAAAATTTTCAGTGCACAAGTGTACATTCATACCCTTTGTGCTGTGACTTTCACTACAACGCAATAGTCTATGAGTAGGCTGTCGATTCGAGGCATGAACGCTTCGATCGGTCGGGAAGATTTGCCCCACCCTGCCGCATGGGACTATTGAGGAGCTCGCATGACCAAACAAAACGCCTTTACCCGGGAAGATCTGCTGCGCTGCAGTCGCGGTGAGCTGTTCGGCCCAGGTAACGCGCAACTGCCCGCCCCGAACATGCTGATGGTGGATCGCATCACCCATATCAGCGCAGAGGGCGGCAAGTACGGCAAAGGTGAATTGGTCGCCGAGCTGGATATCAATCCGGACCTGTGGTTCTTCGCGTGCCACTTCGAAGGCGACCCGGTGATGCCTGGCTGCCTGGGCCTGGATGCCATGTGGCAACTGGTCGGTTTCTTCCTGGGCTGGCAAGACCTGCCAGGCCGTGGTCGCGCATTGGGTTCGGGAGAGGTAAAATTCTTTGGCCAGGTCTTGCCGACTGCCAAGAAAGTTACTTACAACATTCAGATCAAACGCGTCATGCGCGGCAAGCTGAACATGGCCATCGCCGATGGTTCTGTCACCGTCGACGGTCGCGAGATCTACACCGCCGAAGGCCTTCGGGTCGGCGTATTTACTTCCACTGACAACTTCTAAGGGTTATCCGCATGCGCCGCGTCGTTATCACTGGTCTGGGCATCGTTTCGTGCCTGGGCAATGACAAAGAGACCGTCTCCGCTAACCTGCGTGCAAGTCGCCCTGGCATCCGTTTCAATCCGGAATATGCCGAAATGGGTCTGCGTAGCCAGGTTTCCGGCTCCATTGACCTTAACCTCGAAGAGCTGATCGATCGCAAGATCTATCGCTTCGTCGGCCACGCAGCGGCTTACGCTTACCTGGCCATGAAAGATGCCATCGCCGACTCCGGCCTGACCGAGGAGCAAGTCTCCAACCCGCGTACCGGCCTGATCGCCGGTTCCGGCGGCGCGTCGACCCTCAACCAGATGGAAGCGCTGGACATCCTGCGCGAGAAAGGCGTCAAGCGTGTCGGCCCATACCGCGTTACGCGGACCATGAGCAGCACGGTTTCCGCTTGCCTGGCCACACCCTTCAAGATCAAGGGCCTGAACTACTCCATCGCTTCTGCCTGTGCCACCAGTGCTCACTGCATCGGTACTGCCATGGAACAGATCCAGATGGGCAAGCAGGACATCGTTTTTGCCGGCGGCGGTGAAGAAGAGCATTGGAGCCAATCGTTCCTGTTCGACGCCATGGGCGCACTGTCCAGCCAGTACAACGACACCCCGGAAAAAGCTTCCCGTGCTTACGATGCCAAGCGTGACGGTTTCGTCATCGCTGGCGGTGGCGGCATGGTCGTGGTTGAAGAGCTGGAACATGCTCTGGCTCGCGGCGCGAAGATCTATGCGGAAATCGTCGGCTACGGCGCGACCTCCGACGGCTACGACATGGTCGCTCCAAGCGGCGAAGGCGCCATCCGCTGCATGCAGATGGCCATGTCCACCGTCGACGCACCGATCGACTACCTGAATACCCACGGCACTTCGACTCCGGTCGGCGACGTCGCGGAAATGAAAGGCGTACGTGAAGTTTTCGGCGACAAGGCTCCAGCCATCAGCTCCACCAAGAGCCTGTCCGGTCACTCCCTGGGCGCCGCTGGCGTTCACGAAGCGATCTACTGCATGCTGATGATGGAAGGCAACTTCATGGCGGGCTCCGCCAACATCGACGAACTGGATCCGGAAGTGGCTGACATGCCAATCCTGACCAAGACTCGCGAAGACGCCACCATCAATACCGTGATGAGCAATAGCTTCGGTTTCGGTGGCACCAACGCCACCTTGGTACTGAAGCGCTGGCAGGGTAAGTAAGCCCTCGCCGTCTCGCCACATAAAAAACGCCCCGACTGGTTCGGGGCGTTTTTTATTGGGTTTTAAAAAGACAAGACCACGGTGCTCGAGGGTGTGACGCAGAAATGACCGACCGACGATAGAGCAAAGCGCCGAAACCTCCGTGGCAAGGGGAGCCGTGCAAAGAAAGTGGAGCGCCTGAAGGAACAGATGTTCTATAACTGAATGCTGTTTCCCCCCGCACTATTGTTTCCCGGTGCGCGACCTTTCTCACTGCCTATGAGGTTTAACATGACCATTACCGTCAATACCGAATCCAGCGAAAGCTTTCGTCACAGCATCCAGATCGACGACCATCAACTCTTCACCGATCTGCCCAAGGCCCAGGGCGGCGAGAGTTCCGCGCCAGAGCCCCACGATTACTTCGATGCCGCGCTGGGTGCCTGTAAAGCCCTGACCCTCAAGTTCTACGCGCAAAAGAAAGGCATCCCGCTGACCGGGGTCACCGTCGAAGTCAAACATGACAACAGCCAGGAACAGAAAGGCAAATACGCCCTGCAGGTCAAACTTACCCTCAAGGGTGTGCTCACCGACGCTCAGCGCGAAGAACTGCATCGTGTGGCTGATCGCTGCCCGGTGCACAAGCTGATGACTACCAGCGAAGTCACCATCGAGACCCTGTTATCGGAAGGCGCTTTCAGCCAGTAGCGGCAGGTGCCGTCGCAGCGGGTTATGCTCTGTCGTATAACCCGCTGAGCCTGGAACGCACCATGAACACACTGATCGTGATCCGCCCGCGTACCGAGGATGTCGAAGGACAACCGATCCTGCGCCCGCTGCCTTCGGCCAAGTGCCGCAGCGTCGGCCCTTTCGTGTTTTTCGACCACATGCTCAAAACCCGCTATCCGGCAGGCAAAGGCATGAACATCCGTCAGCATCCGCATATCGGCCTGTCCACGCTGACCTACCTGTTCGAAGGGGAAATCCAGCACAAGGACAGCCTCGGCTCGGATCAGCAGGTGAAACAGGGTGACGTCAGCTGGATGACTGCCGGCAGCGCCATCGCCCATGTCGAACGCACCCCCGAATCACTCAAGGCCAGCGGCTTCAGCATGCACGGCTTGCAAATCTGGCTGGCCTCCCCGAAAGAACACGAACAAGGTCCGGGCCATTACAGCCATTACCCGGCCGACCGCCTGCCGACCAGCGACAACCTCGGAGTGAAGATCCGGATGATTGCCGGTACAGGCTTTTGCCTGGAATCACCGGTACCGGTGCTCTCCCCTACGCTGTACGCCGAATTGCACCTGCAAACGGCGACAACCTTGTTGATCCCCAACGAACATGAAGAACGCGCGCTGTATGTGCTCGACGGTGACGCACAATTGAACGGCGAGCCTGTTGAAGCACACTCACTGGTGGTTTTACCGGTCGGAGAAGTCATGACCCTGTTCGCGGAAAGCGATTGTCATGCGGTGCTGTTCGGCGGCGCCCCAATGGACGGGCCCCGCAGGATCAACTGGAACTTCGTTGCCAGTGACCCGGCCCTGATCGACCAGGCCCGCGCACGCTGGGCGGCCGGGGATTGGCCGACGGTGCCGGGTGAGAGTGAGCGGATTGAGCTGCCGGTGGGGCGGAGCAAACCGACTCCGCTCTGACGATGATGATGAAGATCGTTCCCACGCTCTGCGTGGGAATGCCGCCATGGACGCTCCGCGTCCGCTTCTGAAGCTGTGACGCAGAGCGTCACGGGATGCATTCCCACGCGGAGCGTGGGAACGATCAGCGGTTGCCAGGTCAGCCCTTGAACACTTCATCCAGCAAATTGTGCATCGACACAAATGCCCGCCTCGCGGTCTTGGCGTCGTACATCATCTTGCCCGGCACATTGGCATGAGGATCAGTGAAGGAATGCACTGCGCCACCGTAGCTGAGCAGTTGCCAGTCGACGCCAGCCGCATTCATCTCATCTTCGAAAGCTGGCAGTTGCTCTTTGGCCACCAATGGATCGCAGGCGCCGTGAAGCACCAGCACCGAACCCTTGATGTTCTTGGCATCCGCCGGATTCGGCGTATCCAGCGTGCCGTGGAACGACACCGCCGCTTTCAACGGCGCGCCTGTGCGGGCCAGCTCCAGCGAGCAGCAACCACCGAAACAGAAACCGAACGCCGCCAATTTCGAGGCATCAACTGCTGCTTCGCCCTGATATTGCAGAGCCTCGAACGCCGCCTGCATACGCTTGCGCAGCAAGGCCCGGTCATTCTTCAACGGCATCATCGCCGCGCCCGCCTCGTCTGCATTTTTTGGACGAACTGACTGACCATAAAGGTCAGCAATCAACACCACATAACCTTTGGCGGCCACAGACTCGGCAATCTTTTCGGCCCCCGTGCTGACGCCCATCCAGTTCGGCGCCATCAACAGGCCCGGGCGTACGCCTTCATGGCTGGTATCGAACACCAGACGGCTTTCATAGGTTTGGCCATCGACCTGATAGACCACGGAACGAATAGTGACTTGGCTCATTTCAGACTCCCGACAGGAACACCCCCAGAATAAAAAAACCCGCTGCGAAGCGGGTTTTTTTACAACTTTGTTAAACCGACAGCTCAACCAGCAGCTTGTTTAACCGGCGCACATAGGCAGCCGGGTCTTTCAAGCTGTCACCGGCTGCCAGGGCGGCCTGATCGAAGAGGATGTGCGACAGATCGCCGAAACGCTCTTCGCTCTGCTCGTTGTCGAGCTTGCCGATCAACGGGTGAGTCGGGTTGAATTCGAAGATTGGCTTGGAGTCCGGGACTTTCTGGCCGCTGGCTTCGAGAATCTGACGCATCTGCATGCCCAGGTCCTGCTCACCAATGGCCAGGATCGCAGGGGAATCGGTCAGACGATGGGAAACCCGTACTTCGCTGACAGCTTCGCCCAAAGCGGTTTTGATGCGATCGACCAGACCTTCTTTGGTCTTGGCGACTTCTTCGGCAGCCTTCTTGTCCTCTTCCGAGTCCAGGTTGCCCAGGTCCAGATCACCGCGCGCCACGTCGACAAAGCTCTTGCCGTCGAAATCGCTGAGGTAGCTCATCAGCCACTCATCGATACGGTCGGTGAGCAGCAGCACTTCGATGCCTTTCTTGCGGAAGACCTCCAGGTGCGGGCTGTTCTTGACGGCTTCGTATTTCTCACCCGTCAGGTAGTAAATCTTGTCCTGACCTTCCTTGGCGCGAGCCAGGTATTCGGTCAGGGCAACCACTTGCTCGCCGCCTTCTTCTTGAGTCGACGCGAAACGCAACAGACCGGCGATTTTCTCTTTGTTGGCGAAGTCTTCAGCCGGGCCTTCTTTCATGACCTGACCGAAGTTCTTCCAGAAGCCTTTGTATTGCTCGGGCTCGTTCTTCGCCAGTTTGTCCAGCATGTCGAGAACGCGCTTGGTCAGCGCCGACTTCATGGAGTCGATGATCGGGTCTTTCTGCAGGATTTCCCGCGACACGTTCAGCGACAGATCGTTGGAGTCGACCACGCCTTTGATGAAGCGCAGGTACAGCGGCAGGAACGACTCAGCCTGATCCATGACGAATACGCGCTGCACATACAGCTTCAGGCCACGTGGCGCCTCACGCTGATACAAGTCGAACGGAGCACGGCCCGGCACATAAAGCAGTGAGCTGTATTCCAGCTTGCCTTCAACCTTGTTGTGGCTCCAGCTCAGCGGGTTCTCGAAATCGTGGGCAACGTGCTTATAAAACTCCTGATACTCCTCATCCTTCACTTCAGTGCGAGGGCGAGTCCACAGAGCGCTGGCGCGGTTGACGGTTTCCCATTCAAGCGCTGGCGCCTCTTCGCCTTCAGCAGCAGCCTGCTCTTTAGGCAGCTCGATCGGCAAGGCAATGTGGTCAGAGTACTTCTTGACGATGTTGCGCAGACGCCAACCATCGGCGAATTCGTTTTCACCGGATTTCAGGTGCAACACGATGCGAGTACCGCGGTCGGCTTTCTCGAGGGTAGCGACTTCGAATTCGCCTTCGCCCCTGGACGACCAATGCACGCCTTCGCTGGCAGCGAGGCCGGCACGACGGCTGAACACATCGACTTTATCGGCAACGATGAAGGCGGAGTAGAAACCGACGCCGAACTGACCGATCAGGTGCGAGTCTTTCTTCTGATCGCCCGAGAGGTGTTTCATGAAATCGGCAGTACCCGATTTGGCGATGGTCCCCAGGTGGGTGATCACATCTTCGCGGCTCATACCGATACCGTTGTCTTCGAGGGTGACGGTTTTCGCGTCCTTGTCGAAGCTCACACGGATTTTCAGTTCGGCGCCGCCTTCCAGCAAGTCAGGCCTGGACAGCGCTTCGAAACGTAATTTGTCGACCGCGTCAGAGGCGTTCGAGATCAATTCGCGAAGGAAAATTTCCTTGTTGGAATACAACGAATGGATCATGAGGTGCAGCAGTTGCTTCACCTCGGTCTGGAAGCCCAGGGTTTCCTTTTGAGTTTCCACGCTCATGGTCATCAAACTCCAATTGGATGGCATTGGCCGCGCCCCGGAGGGTTGGCGGCGGGATGTCATCAAAGTTGGGGGCTAAGACGGAGATTTCAAGGGCGCGGGTGCGACAGAGGAAACAACCAACGTCGCGCCCTGACTTTCTTCAATCTTGAAATGCGCCCGCGCCGTAGCGATAGGCTCTGCCTCAGCGCTTTGCCACGCGGTGATCGCCACGTTGGCCACCCGTCGCCCCTGACGGCAGACCTGGCATTTGGCATAGGTATCGCGAAACTGCCCGGCGCGCAGATAGTCGAGGGAGAAGTCGATAACTTTCGGTACACCGGGAGACCCGGTGAAGACCAGTAAATGCAACGCCGCGGCCAACTCCATGAAACCGGCAATCACCCCTCCATGAATGGCTGGCAATAACGGGTTACCAATATTGTCTTTGTTGGCCGGCAGGCAAAACAGCAACTCATCGCCCAGGCGCGAGCACTCGACACCGATCAACCTGGCGTAGGGGATCAGCTCCAGCAGCGCGGCGTAATCACCTTGCGCATGAGCCTGCTGCAATTGTGCCTTGAAGTTGTCCGTCATACCGCACCGCCACTGATTGCACCGCCAAAGCCTTTTGTTCCTTTGATGCCCTTGCCCATGCGCATAAAGGTCCCCACCACATGGGCAATTGGATGTTCAGGGTCATGCTGATAGGCAAAACCTCGAGCGAATATCACGTCGGTCGTCACTCGATAGCACTGGGCAAAACCATAGACATCCTTATGCGGCTCGGCCGGATGCATATAGTCGATGCGCAGGTCCAGGGTCGGACAGACCTCGAACTCCTGCAACACGCATAAGGTAGCCATGCCACAGGCTGTATCCATCAACGACGTCAATGCCCCGCCGTGAATCACGCCGGTTTGCGGGTTTCCGACAATTTGCGGACTGTAGGGCAATATCAACGTAATGCCGTCCGTCGAGGCGCTGTGAACGCTAAGCCCCAGCACCTGGCAATGGCGCAGGGCCGACAGAAAGCGCGTCGCGCGCTCAAAAATGGGGGTTTGCGCCATTCGAATAACTCTCTTGTTAGTGTCGAAACGTTGCAATTAATGAACCACGTAAAAGTTCCATAACAAGGGCGCTTAATATATCTGTGTATTTCAAGGAACTTAATCCGTGGAGATGTGCTCGAAAGGCCAGAAGATATCTTCACTAAGGAGAAACACCCCATGCGTAAGACTTTAGCTATTGCCTTGATGTTGACCGCGACCCTCGGTCTCGCTGCCTGCGGTAAAAAAACCGAGGACAAAGCTCAAGCAACCATCCAACCTGCTGAACAAGCCCAGCAGAAAATGAGCGAAGCTCAGGATAAAGTGAACGAGGCGGCGAAAGAAAACGCCGATGCTGCCAAAAATCAGGCTGATTCCAGCAAACCAGCTACCGACGCAGCCGCTCCAGCAGCGACGCCTAAGACCTACTAATCCGGTTTTAGCGCTTCAAACGTAAAGCCCGCCTGGTGCGGGCTTTACTTTGTCCAAAAAAACTCAAACCAATACAGTGTGAAAGGTCGGACTAAGCATCAATAACAACGAACACACTAACCCGACAAACCAGACCAGACTGCGCTGCCAGGCCTGATCCGCCCAATAGCACAATAAGTAAAAGATTCGCGCGATCACAAAGATGATCGCCAACCAGTCGATCAGCCATCCCGCCATCTGCGTGACATGCGCCATCAACACCCCCACCGAAAACAATATGAAGGCTTCAAAACTGTTCTGATGTGCCGCCACTGCGCGTGCACCAAAGCCCGTGAGCTGTGCCTGTTGAGTGCGAGGCAAATGGTTGTTGTAACCGCCCTGCTCTTTCATTGCCCTGGCTACTGGCATACGCGCCACGAAAATCAGCAGCGCACTGATAAACACACACCAGAACGGGATACTCATCAGCTCATCTCCTTGCTCACCTCAGGCAATGGCACCTCTGTAGGGGTATAGACCATGACGTCCAATACGTCGGAATGAAATTCCCGGCGATACAACACCAGCACCACACCGGCACTCATCAACATGAATAGCCAGGGACTGACGAACCAGGCCAGCATGGTCATCCCGAAATAATAAGAACGCAGCCCGAAGTTGAACTGGTTGGCCGCCATGGAAATCACCCGCGCTGCACGCATGGCAAAGGCTTTGCGCTCCAGTTCGGACACATGTCGCTCGCCAATCATCGGCGCCGAGCCGATCAGGATCGCCGCGAAGTTGTACTGACGCATGCACCAGCTGAACGTAAAGAAGGCATAGACAAATACCATCGCCAGGCACAACAGCTTGATCTCCGACATCCCCTGAGAAGCCTGCTGCACCATCGGAATATCCGCCAGCAGCGACAGCGCTCGCTCGGAAGCGCCGAGCACGGTGAGAATGCCGGCCAGGATGATCAATGTGCTGGAGGCAAAGAACGAGGCGTTGCGCTCCAGATTGCCGATCACACTGGCGTCGGCGATGCGGTTGTCGCGCAATAGCATGCGGCGCATCCAGTCTTCCCGGTACAGGTGCAGCACGCTGGCCAGACACGCTGTATCACGGCCCTTCCAGGTCGCGTAACGGGTGTAGCCGCCCCAGCAGATGACGAACCAGAGCGCGGCGAGGATGTGAATCAAATTGGCTTGAACGAACGACATGCAGGTCCTTGTGAGGTATCGGTAGAAACGAAAACGGCAGGAGCGAGCTTGCTCCGGGCGGCGATCCGACGATAGCGGACTTGTCATCAATATCACTATTGAATGTTATGCCCTCATCGCGAGCAAGCCCGCTTGCACACTGCTTCGACGTTAGCTCAAGGAAAAAGACACCGCCCCTCGCCCATAAAAAAATGCCCCGTATCGATTGATACGGGGCATTTCCATTTTATTCAGAGCGCTGCTCAAAGCCCGCTTGTGGCGGGCGCTGGAAACTTAAGCCAAGGCTTCGCTGCGTTTACCCAACAGACGGTCGCAGACCACTGCGGCCACCAGGGTGATCACCGAAGGCACCAGCCACGCCAGACCTTGCTCGCTCAGTGGCAGGTGCGACAGCTGGGTTGGCATCCAGTCAGCCAGGCCTGCGCCTTTCAAGGCGTCGATCATGCCGAACAGGAACGACACCAGCATCACCGGGCCAACGATGCGCCCCTGCTCTTGCCAGAAGTCCTTGCAGAAGCTCAGAGCGACCAAGGCAATGCACGGCGGGTAGATCGCCGTCAGCACCGGGATGGAGAACTGGATCAGCTTGGTCAGGCCCAGGTTAGACACCAGCAACGAGAACGCCGCCAGGATAATCACCAGGGTCTTGTAGGACAGTGGCAGCACCCGGCTGAAGTATTCGGCGCAGGCGCAGGTCAGACCAACCGCCGTTACCAGGCACGCCAGGGAGATCAGCACCGCGAGGAAGCCGCTGCCCAGGGAGCCGAAGGTGTGCTGCACATAACCATGCAATACCGCCGCGCCATTGGTTGCGCCAGCGGCGACTTCGTGGCTGCCAGAGCCCAGACGGAACAGGCTGATATACACCAACGCCAGACCCACACCGGCAATCAGGCCGGCAATGATCGCGTAACGGGTGATCAAGCGTGGCGACTCCACGCCACGGGAGCGAATGGCGTTCACGATGACGATACCGAACACCAGAGCGCCCAAGGTGTCCATGGTCAGGTAACCATTGATGAAGCCTTGAGAGAACGGTGCGGCAACATACTCAGGGGTTGCAGTACCGATGTCACCGGCCGGCAAGGCAAAAGCAGCTATGCCCAGCACGGCCAATGCGATGATCTTCAACGGTGCCAGGAAACGCCCCACGGTATCCAGCAGACGGCCTGGATACAGCGAAATGAAGAACACCAACAGGAAATACACCGAGCTGTAGAGGAACAACCCCAGCGGGCTCTCACCAGTCAGCGGCGCCAGACCCACTTCGAAGGACACGGTTGCGGTGCGCGGCGTGGCGAACAATGGACCGACTGCCAGGTAGCACGCGGCGGCCAACAGACCACCGGCGACTTTACCAATCGGGCTGCTCAAAGCGTCCATCGCACCACCGACCTTGGCCAGTGCGACGACAGTGATCACCGGCAAACCGACTGCGGTGATCAGAAAACCCAGCGCCGCCATCCAGACATGAGGCCCGGACTGCAAACCGACGATAGGTGGGAAGATGATATTGCCAGCCCCTACGAACAGGGCAAACGTCATAAAACCAAGTGCCAGGATGTCCTGGCCGTTCAACACTTTCATTAAGGAAATACCACACTACTGAATCGGAATTTAGAGAGGGATTTCCCTATGGATGAGGGAAATGCTGTCGGTCCGTATGAGACTGACCCGTTTAGCGTGCAGCTTCCTTGTGGGACGCAGACGCAAAAATGGCTGCTAGCCTAACGAATTTGCACGACAAACGCACTGTTAGGGGGCGAACTATCCGATCTGCGACATTTTCATGTCGCGTTTTTGCATGTAATTGGTTTGTGCCTGCAAGTAGATCGTTCCCACGCTCTGCGAGGGAATGCATCCCGTGACGCTCTGCGTCACATTCAAAGGCGGAACGCGGAGCGTCCCCGGCGTTCCCACGCGGGAGCGTGGGAGCGATCAGCCATGCCTGGCGCACAACGACAAAGGCCACCCGAAGGTGGCCTTTGTCTGGTGGAGCGTCAGCTAAGCGCGAGGCTTACTTGACAGCCCAGCCAGTCAGCTCGGCCAGGGCCTTGCCGATGTCTGCCAGCGAACGCACGGTTTTAACGCCTGCGTCTTGCAGAGCAGCGAATTTCTCGTCTGCAGTGCCTTTGCCGCCAGAGATGATTGCGCCAGCATGGCCCATGCGCTTGCCCGCAGGAGCAGTCACACCAGCGATGTAGGAAACAACCGGTTTGGTCACGTGTGCCTTGATGTAGGCAGCCGCTTCTTCTTCAGCCGAACCGCCGATCTCACCGATCATGACGATCGCTTCGGTCTTAGGGTCTTCCTGGAACAGCTTCAGGATGTCGATGAAGTTGGAGCCCGGGATCGGGTCACCACCGATGCCGACGCAAGTCGACTGACCGAAACCGGCGTCAGTAGTCTGCTTCACAGCTTCGTAAGTCAGGGTGCCGGAACGCGAAACGATACCGACCTTGCCTGGCAAGTGAATGTGACCTGGCATGATGCCGATCTTGCATTCGCCTGGAGTGATCACGCCTGGGCAGTTAGGACCGATCAGGATCACACCCAGTTCGTCGCACTTGACCTTGGCATCAAGCATGTCGAGGGTCGGGATGCCTTCGGTGATGCAAACGATCAGCTTGATGCCGCCGAACGCTGCTTCAAGGATGGAATCCTTGCAGAAAGGAGCTGGAACGTAGATCACGCTGGCGGTGGCGCCAGTGGCTGCTACAGCGTCTTTCACAGTGTTGAAGACAGGCAGGTCCAGGTGAGTGGTGCCGCCTTTGCCTGGAGTTACGCCGCCAACCATCTTGGTGCCGTACTCGATGGCTTGCTGGGTGTGGAAACTACCTTGCGAACCGGTAATACCCTGGCAGATAACTTTGGTGTCTTTATTGATCAGGACGCTCATTACTTGCCCTCCGCAGCTTTAACAACTTGTTGAGCAGCGTCGGTCAGGCTGGTAGCAGCGATGATGTTCAAACCGCTTTCTGCCAATACTTTAGCGCCCAGCTCAGCGTTGTTGCCTTCAAGGCGAACAACAACCGGGATTTTCACGCCGACTTCTTTCACTGCGCCGATGATGCCTTCGGCAATCATGTCGCAACGAACGATGCCGCCGAAGATGTTGACCAATACTGCAGCGACGTTAGTGTCGGACAGGATGATCTTGAACGCTTCGGTAACGCGTTCTTTGGTAGCACCGCCGCCCACGTCGAGGAAGTTGGCTGGTTTGCCGCCATGCAGGTTGACGATGTCCATGGTGCCCATGGCCAGGCCAGCACCGTTGACCATGCAACCGATGTTACCTTCCAGCGCTACGTAGTTCAGTTCGAACTTGGCAGCGTGCGCTTCGCGCGGATCGTCTTGCGACGGATCGTGGAAAGTCTTCAGCTTAGGCTGACGGTACATTGCGTTGGCGTCGATGTTGATCTTGGCATCGAGGCAGTGCAGGTCGCCGTCAGCCTTGATCACCAGCGGGTTCACTTCCAGCAGAGCCAGGTCGTGATCCTTGAACAGCTTGGCCAGACCAACGAAGATCTTGGCGAACTGAGCAACTTGCTTACCTTCCAGACCCAGCTGGAAAGCCAGCTCGCGACCCTGGAATGGCTGAGCGCCAACCAGTGGATCGATAGTGGCCTTGAGAATTTTCTCAGGGGTGTCGTGAGCGATTTTCTCGATGTCCACGCCACCTTCGGTGGAAGCCATGAACACGATGCGACGGCTCGAACGGTCAACGACAGCGCCCAGGTACAGCTCTTTAGCGATATCAGTGCACGATTCAACCAGGATCTTGGTGACTGGCTGACCGTTGGCATCAGTCTGGTAAGTCACCAGACGCTTGCCCAACCACTGTTGAGCGAATGCTTTGGCGTCTTCTTTGCTGCGAACCAGCTTGACGCCGCCCGCTTTACCGCGACCACCAGCGTGAACCTGGGCTTTGACAACCCACTCGGTGCCGCCGATTTTGTCGCAAGCTTCTGCTGCCGCTTCCGGAGTGTCTACTGCGAAACCCTGGGATACTGGCAGGCCGTATTCAGCGAACAGCTGCTTACCCTGATACTCATGAAGATTCATGCTTATTACCGTCTTCGTTAGGTACTGCGCATTCGGTGCTGCACTCGTTCAAGTGCCGCACCACCTGTGACTGCTGCTTGCACAGTCTCGACAAACCCCAACCCCAAACGACACTAATGCCGTGCGGGGCCGGTATTGCTGAAACTACGCAAGACTGCGTCCGGCCCAAATTCCGCGGTGAGTCTTGCGCACAAGGCTCACGACGGGCATTGCGCCGTGGTTTCTTATTGTCTTAACGCTTTTTGCGGTTGGCGATGTGAATGGCGCCGCCATTCACTGCCAGCGCTGCTTCGTGCAACGCTTCGGACAGGGTCGGATGGGAGAAAACCATCATGCCCAGGTCCTCGGCACTGGTGCCGAATTCCATGCCGATTGCGCCTTGCTGAACCAGTTCTGCAGCGCTCGGGCCAATCACGTGGACGCCCAATACGCGGTCAGTCTTGGCATCAGCGATGACTTTTACAAAACCGCCGGTATCGTTGGCTGCCATGGCACGACCACTGGCGGCGAACGGGAAGGTGCCGACGTTAACTTCAACGCCTTCAGCTTTCAAGGCCTGCTCGGTTTTACCGACCCACGCGATTTCCGGGTGAGTATAGATAACCGAAGGGATCAGGTCATAGTTCATCTGGGCTTTGTGGCCCTTGATGCGCTCGACAACCATGATGCCTTCTTCCGAAGCCTTGTGCGCCAACATCATGCCACGAACCACGTCACCGATCGCGTAAACGCCCGGAACGCTGGTAGCGCACTGGTCGTCAACGAAGATGAAGCCACGTTCGTCGATGGTCACGCCGCAATCGGCAGCCAGCAGATCGGTGGTCACTGGACGGCGACCAACGGCTACGATCAGCTTGTCGAAAGTGATGGTCTGTTCGCCGTTGGCGTCGGTGTAAGTCACCACGACTTCTTCGCCGTTGACTTTGGAACCGGTGACGCGAGCGCCCAGCTTGATATCCAGACCTTGTTTGGTCAGGGTTTTCAGAGCTTCTTTGGCAACGGCGGTGTCAGCAGCCATCAGGAACGTGTCCAGGGCTTCCAGGACAGTCACTTGAGCGCCCAGACGGGACCATACCGAACCCAGTTCCAGACCGATCACGCCAGCGCCGATCACGCCCAGACGCTTTGGAACCGATTGGAATTCCAGAGCACCAGTCGAATCGACGATGACTTTCTGGTCAACCGGAGCCGGTGGAATGTCGATCGGACGCGAGCCCGACGCGAGGATCACGTTTTCGGCTTCGATGATTTCGACAGTGCCGTCAGGCTTGGTCAGTTCGACTTTCTTGCCGGCCAGCAGTTTGCCGTGGCCTTGCAGGGAAGTCACACCGTTAGCCTTGAACAGGGTGGCAACACCGGAGGTCAGGCCTTTGACGATGTTGGCCTTGCGGCCGACCATTGCTGGCACGTCCATGGTCACGCCAGCGTGATTGATGCCGTGGATAGCAAAACCATCCTGGGCTTCGTGGAATTTCCAGGAGCTGTCGAGCAGCGCCTTGGAAGGGATGCAGCCGACGTTCAGGCAAGTACCGCCAAGGGCCAGTTTGCCCTCCTGGTCGGTATATTTCTCGATGCAGGCAGTCTTGAGGCCAAGTTGCGCAGCTTTAATGGCGGCTACGTAGCCGCCAGGGCCTGCGCCAATCACTACCACGTCGAATTTCTGAGTCATGTGTCATTCCTTCTCGAATCAAACCGGACGGTCCCTTGCAGGAACCGTCGTGGGACGAAGCTAGGCATTTCAGATGGACCCGCCATCACTGGTGAGCCCAAGCAACGAAATCAGATATCCAGCAGCAGACGAGCCGGATCTTCCAGCAGGTTTTTGATGGTAACCAGGAAAGTCACAGCTTCTTTACCATCGATCAAACGGTGATCGTAGGACAGAGCCAGATACATCATAGGACGGATGACGACCTGACCGTTGATTGCCATCGGGCGCTGCAGGATGTTGTGCATGCCCAGGATAGCCGCTTGCGGCGGGTTGACGATCGGAGTCGACATCATGGAGCCGAAAGTACCACCGTTGGTGATCGTGAACGTACCACCGGTCATCTCGTCCATGGACAGCTTGCCGTCGCGGGCTTTCTTGCCGAAGGTGGCGATGCCGCCTTCGATTTCAGCCAGGCTCATCAGTTCGGCGTTACGCAGAACCGGTACCACCAGACCACGGTCGCTGGATACGGCAACACCGACGTCGGCATAGCCGTGGTAAACGATGTCTGCACCGTCGATCGAGGCGTTGACAGCCGGGAAGCGTTTCAGCGCTTCGGTGGCCGCTTTCACGAAGAACGACATGAAGCCCAGGCGTACGCCGTTGTGGGACTTCTCAAACAGGTCCTTGTACTTCGAACGCAGCGCCATGACTTCGGTCATGTCGACTTCGTTGAACGTAGTCAGCATCGCCATGTTCGACTGGGCTTCTACCAGACGCTTGGCCACGGTGGCCCGCACGCGGGTCATCGGTACGCGCTTCTCGATGCGGTCGCCAGCAGCGAACACAGGAGCAGCGGCAGCCGGAGCAGCGGCCTTGGCAGGTGCGACAGCAGGAGCAGCTTTCTTCGCAGCTACAGCAGCGACCACGTCTTCCTTGGTCACGCGACCGCCTTTACCGGTACCGGCAACACTGGCGATGTTGATGGCATTTTCTTCTGCCAGCTTGCGGGCAGCTGGAGCTGCGACAGGATCATCTTCGCCAAATGCAGCCGGAGCAGCAGCTTGAGCAGCAGCTTGAGCGGCGGCAGGTGCAGCAGCGGCAGCCGGAGCTGCAGCAGCACCGCCTTCACCGATGGAGCCCAGAACTTCGTCGGACAGAACGGTGTCGCCTTCGTTCTTGACGATAGCGCCCAGCACGCCGTCAGCAGTGGCCAGTACTTCCAGCACGACTTTGTCGGTTTCAATGTCGACGATCAGTTCGTCACGCTTGACGGCGTCGCCCGGTTTTTTGTGCCAGGTGGCAACGGTGCCATCGGCAACCGATTCCGGGAAAGTGGGGGCTTTGATCTCGATAGCCATTATCTGTGGTTCCTTAAATTCGGTTTCAGGTGCGCGAAGGCGTTAAACAGTAAAGGCGTCTTGCAGCAGTTTTTCCTGCTGCTCAGCGTGCATCGATGCGTAACCACAAGCAGGTGCAGCAGAAGCATCACGGCCCGCGTACTCAAGTACGAGAGACTTGTTGAGGTTGCTGATGCTGCGACGCATGTGGTGTTGGCTGCAGTACCACGCACCCTGGTTCATCGGCTCTTCCTGACACCAGACGGCATGCTTGACGTTGGTATAAGGAGCCAGGACTTCTTTCAAGTCGTCCTCAGGGAATGGGTACAGCTGCTCGATACGCACGACGGCGATGTCGTCACGACCTTCGGCACGGCGTTTTTCCAGCAGGTCGTAGTAGACCTTGCCGCTACACAGAACAATGCGCTCGACCTTTTTCGGGTCTTGAACATCGATTTCCGGGATAACGGTCTGGAACGAACCTTCGGCCAGATCCTCCAGAGTCGAGATGGCCAGCTTGTGACGCAGCAGCGACTTCGGAGTCAGGACTACCAGTGGTTTACGCAGCGGGCGAATCACCTGACGGCGCAGCAAGTGGTAGATCTGAGCTGGCGTCGTCGGCAAGCACACCTGAATGTTGTGCTCGGCGCACAGCTGCAGGTAACGCTCCAGACGAGCCGAGGAGTGCTCCGGCCCCTGACCTTCATAACCGTGCGGCAGCAGCATGGTCAGACCGCATAGACGGCCCCACTTGTGCTCGCCGCTGGTGATGAACTGGTCGATAACCACCTGGGCACCGTTGGCGAAGTCGCCGAACTGGGCTTCCCAGATAACCAGGGCATTTGGAGTGGTGGTCGAGTAACCATACTCGAACGCCAGCACCGCTTCTTCGGACAGGAACGAGTCGTACAGGTCAAAACGCGGCTGACCGTCGTACAGGTTCTGCAGCGGGATGTAGGTGCCCGCGTCTTTCTGGTTGTGCAGGACAGCATGGCGGTGCGAGAACGTACCGCGGCCGATATCCTGGCCAGTCATGCGAATCGGGTGACCTTCGAACGCCAGGGTCGCGTACGCCATGGTTTCAGCGTAACCCCAGTTGATCGGCAGGCCGCCGGCTTGCATCTTCTGGCGGTCTTCGTAGATCTTGGCAACCTGGCGCTGAACCACGAAGCCTTCCGGGATTTCCAGCAGCTTGGCGGACAGTTCCTGCAAGGTCTTGAGATCGAAGCGAGTGTCGTGACGCGCGGTCCAGGCGTGGCCCAGGTACGGACGCCAGTCCACGAACAGCTCTTTGTTCGGCTCTTTGACCAGGCTTTTCACTACGTGCAGACCGTTGTCCAGCGCGTTGCGGTATTCGTCGATTTTCGCCTGAACACGCTCTGCGTCCAGCACACCGCTCTGGGTCAGACGATCGGCATACAGCTCACGGGTAGTGCGCTGCTTGGCGATCTGCTGATACATCAGAGGCTGGGTGCCGCTTGGCTCGTCGGCCTCGTTGTGGCCGCGACGACGGTAGCAGAACATGTCGATCACCACGTCGCGCTTGAACTGCATGCGGTAGTCGATGGCCAGCTGGGTCACGAACAATACGGCTTCCGGATCATCACCATTCACATGGAGGATCGGTGCCTGGATCATTTTCGCAACGTCGGTAGCGTACTCGGTGGAGCGGGCATCCAGCGGATTGCTGATGGTGAAACCGACCTGGTTGTTGATCACCAGATGGACCGTGCCGCCAGTCTTGAAGCCGCGGGTCTGCGACATCTGGAAGGTTTCCATGACCACGCCCTGACCTGCGATTGCAGCGTCACCGTGGATGGAAATCGGCAGAACCTTTTCACCGGTAGGGTCGTTACGACGATCCTGACGGGCACGAACCGAACCCTCGACCACCGGAGACACGATTTCCAGGTGGGACGGGTTGAACGCCATCGCCAGGTGAACTTCACCGCCGGTGGTCATGACGTTGGACGAGAAGCCCTGGTGATACTTAACGTCACCGGAACCCAACTCGACCTTCTTCTTGCCTTCGAACTCGTCGAACAGCTCGCGCGGGTTCTTGCCGAAGGTGTTGACCAGCACGTTCAGACGACCACGGTGGGCCATGCCGATAACGATTTCCTTGGTGCCGTAGGAACCGGAACGCTGGATCAGCTCGTCGAGCAGAGGAATCAGGCTCTCGCCACCTTCCAGACCGAAACGCTTGGTGCCCGGGTACTTCGTGCCCAGGTATTTTTCCAGACCTTCGGCTGCGGTGACACGCTCAAGCAAGTGGCTCTTGATGTCGGCGGAATACGTTGGACGGCCACGCACGCTTTCCAGACGCTGCTGGAACCAGTGACGCTGCTCGGTATCGACGATGTGCGTAAACTCGGCGCCGATGGTGCGGCAATATGTCTGCTGCAACGCTTCGTGAATTTCGCGTAGGCTCGCTTCCTCTTTGCCGATGAACAGGTCGCCGGCACGGAAGGTCGTATCAAGATCGGCATTGGTCAAGCCGTAATGATTGATCGACAGGTCTGCAGGTGCAGGACGCTGCCACAGCCCCAGCGGGTCAAGCTGGGCTGCCTGGTGGCCACGCATACGGTAGGCCTGGATCAATCGCAGCACTTCAACTTGCTTCTTCTCGTGCTCACTGCTCACGCTGCCGGCGGAAACCGGTTGAGCGCGGCGCTGGTTCTTTGCCAGCAAGACGAAATGATCGCGGATTGTCGAGTGCGAAACATCGATGGCAGTGCTGCCGTCGGTAGGCAACTTCTGAAAGTAGGTGCGCCACTCTTCTGGCACAGCGTTAGGGTCGTGCAGGTAGAGCTCGTAGAGCTCTTCCACATAGGCAGCGTTACTACCGGATAGGTAGGCGCTGTTCCACATGCGCTGCATCACGCTTTCTTGCATGCTTGGTCACCCTCGGTTAGGGGAACACCACCGGCGAAGACACCGAGCAAACTTGAAAAAGTCCGAATGCAGCGACCAAAACAAGCCACTTAGGATCACGCTGATAGTCCGGGTACCAGCCCGGATGCCCCTGCTTGTCTCATTTCTTCAAAATAAGAGCCACAGCTTTTTGAGCTGCCGCTCAGGTTAAAACTACGGCGCCGGTTGAAGCCTGCGCCGCAGCATTTACGGGTACAGCGGTCCTACGGTTACAACGACTGAATCAAATGCCGCTTTGCAGCAGCATGTTACGCACGTGTCCGATGGCCTTAGTCGGGTTCAGGCCTTTCGGACAAACGCTGACGCAGTTCATGATCCCGCGGCAGCGGAATACGCTGAACGGGTCATCCAGCGAAGCCAGACGCTCGGAAGTCCGGGTGTCACGGCTGTCTGCCAGGAAGCGATAAGCTTGCAGCAGCGCAGCTGGACCCAGGAATTTGTCCGGGTTCCACCAGAAGGACGGGCAAGAGGTCGAGCAGCAAGCGCACAGTATGCACTCGTACAGACCGTCGAGCTTTTCACGCTCTTCCGGAGACTGCAGACGCTCGATGGCCGGAGCCGGCGTGTCGTTCTGCAGGAATGGCTTAACTTTTTCGTACTGCTTGTAGAAGATGCTCATATCGACGACCAGGTCACGGATAACCGGCAAACCTGGCAGCGGACGAACGATCAACTTGTTGCCTTTTACGACAGCAGACAGCGGCGTGACGCAGGCCAGACCGTTTTTGCCGTTGATGTTCATGCCGTCGGAGCCGCAGACACCTTCACGGCAAGAGCGACGATAGGAGAAACCTTCGTCCTGCTCTTTGATCAGGGCCAGCACGTCCAGCACCATCAGGTCTTTACCGTTGGTATTGACCTGGAATTCCTGCATGAACGGCGCGGCGTCCTGATCAGGGTTGTAACGATAAACACTGACATTCAACATATCGGCCACCCTTAATAAGTCCGAATCATTGGTTCAAAGGTCGGGACTGTTTTTGGCGAGAAGTTCACGGCACGCTTGGCAACGCGCTTCTCACCAGGGAAGTACAGGGTGTGGCACAGCCAGTTGACGTCGTCGCGATCTTCGAAGTCTTCACGGGCGTGAGCACCGCGGGACTCTTTACGGGTTTCTGCAGCAATCGCCGTAGCTTCGGCCACTTCAAGCAGGTTTTGCAGCTCGAGCGCTTCGATACGCGCAGTGTTGAACGCCTGGCTCTTGTCGTTGATCTTGACGTTGGCGATACGGCCACGCAGATCAGCCAGCTGAGCAATACCCTTCTGCATGTATTCACCAGTACGGAATACACCGAAGTAGTTCTGCATGCAGCTTTGCAGCTCTTTACGCAGGGTTGCGACATCTTCGCCTTCGGTACGCGAGTTCAGGCCATCGAGACGCGCCAGAGCAGCGTCGATGTCAGACTGGCGGGCGCGAGTGTAGTCAACGCCTTCTTTCAGGGTTTGTTCCAGGAAGAGACCGGCCGCACGACCGAACACCACCAGATCGAGTAGCGAGTTACCGCCCAGACGGTTCGCACCGTGAACCGAAACGCACGCCACTTCACCGACCGCGAACAGGCCAGGGATGATGGTATCGACGCCGTCGGCATCCTGAGTGATCGCCTGACCATGAATGTTGGTGGCAACGCCGCCCATCATATAGTGGCAGGTTGGAACCACTGGAACCGGAGCAACAACCGGGTCAACGTGGGCGAACGTCTTGGACAGTTCGCAGATGCCTGGCAGACGGCTGTGCAGTACTTCTTCACCCAGGTGATCGAGTTTCAGCAGTACGTGGTCGCCATCCGGACCACAACCGTTACCGGCGATGATCTCTTTAACCATGGAGCGGGCTACAACGTCACGACCGGCAAGGTCTTTGGCGTTCGGAGCATAACGCTCCATGAAACGCTCGCCGTGCTTGTTGATCAGGTAACCGCCTTCACCGCGGCAGCCTTCGGTAACCAGTACACCAGCGCCGGCGATGCCGGTTGGGTGGAACTGCCACATTTCGATGTCTTGTACCGGCACGCCAGCACGCAGAGCCATGCCGACGCCGTCGCCGGTGTTGATCAGGGCATTGGTGGTGGACGAGTAGATACGGCCTGCACCGCCGGTCGCCAATACAGTTGCGTTGGCGCGGATGTACGAGGTTTCACCGGTTTCGATGCAGATCGCGATGATGCCGACGAATGCGCCGTCTTCGTTCTTCACAAGGTCGACTGCGTAGTATTCGTTAAGGAATACGGTGCCAGCTTTCAGGTTCGCCTGATAAAGGGTGTGCAGCAGCGCGTGACCGGTTCGGTCGGCAGCAGCGCAGGTACGAGCGGCCTGGCCGCCTTTACCGAAGTCTTTCGACTGGCCGCCGAACGGACGCTGGTAGATGCGGCCCTGTTCGGTACGGGAGAACGGCAAACCCATGTGCTCGAGCTCGAAGACCGCTTCCGGGCCTACGGAACACATGTATTCGATAGCATCCTGGTCACCGATATAGTCGGAACCCTTGACGGTATCGTACATGTGCCAGCGCCAGTCATCGTTCGGATCGGCCGAAGCGATGGCGCAGGTAATGCCACCCTGAGCGGATACGGTGTGCGAACGAGTCGGGAAAACCTTGGTGATAACGGCAGTCTTGTGACCACCTTGTGCCAGCTGCAGCGCAGCGCGCATGCCAGCACCGCCGCCGCCAATGATAATGGCGTCGAACGAAAGCGTATTAACTGTGTTAGCCATGAATCAGATACCCCAAAGAATCTGCACGCCCCAGACGAAGTAAGCGAACATCGCAACGCCGCATACTGCCTGGAAGAGGAAACGTATTGCAGTCGCCGACTTGCCGAACGCCATTGGCGTCAGGTAATCGGTAGCGATGGTCCACATGCCAACCCAGGCATGAGCGCCCAGAGCGACCAGAGCCAGCAGACTGAAGATACGCATCCAGTTGTTTGCGAACAGTTCATGCCATTGGGCGTAGCCAAGGCCTGGGTGCGCAATGATGTATCCGATCAGGAAAATGAAGTAAGCCGCGAGAACAACCGCAGACACACGTTGTGCCATCCAGTCATAGAGGCCCGAACGCGAAAGGTTCGTGACATTAGTTACCATATCCAAACTCCTGCCAGAACGATTACCACCACGGAAACGGCGATAACGATTTTCGAGCCTCGTTGGCCGCCTTCCAGCGTCTCACCGATGCCCATATCCATGATTAAGTGGCGCACACCGGCTACCAGGTGATACAGCAAGGCGGACAGGATGCCCCAAATCACTAGCTTGGCTAGCGGACTGGTCAGACACGCTTTCACCTGACCGAAGCCTTCTTCTGAACTCAGCGACTTGTCCAATGCATAAAGCATGATGGCAAGGCTGACAAAGAGGATGACACCGGATATACGGTGAAGAATGGACGTGTAAGCAGTGACTGGGAGTTTGATGGTCCTTAGGTCTAGGTTTACAGGTCGTTGGCTATTCACGGCTTTTTTTCACACTGAAGAGCCCCTAACAATCAGGGCAAAGTTGTTGGGGAGTGCACTGGTCAGGTACCCACCACCCAGGGAGTGCGACCCCCATTAAAGCAGGCCCAAAAGCCCCTGGCGGTCGGAGGCCGAGTATAGACAGTTAGGTCACTAATGACAACGCAATCACCTTCCCCTAATAGCTCATTGCACAAGTGGAATAAAAGGCGTAAATGGCGGGGAATTTCGAGGAAAAAGTCCGGTTAAAGCCTTCTGGGGCAAGACTTTAGGCAAATTGACATTCAAATTTATCTCACTATAGTGGTGCGGGCCCTGCGTGGGGGGTCTGTCTGATGATTTCAAGCATAAATAGGAGGCCACATGGCTGACAAAAAAGCGCAGTTGATCATCGAGGGCGCAGCCCCCGTCGAGCTGCCCATTTTAACCGGCACCGTTGGTCCCGATGTTATCGATGTTCGGGGCCTGACGGCCACGGGCCGTTTCACCTTTGACCCAGGCTTCATGTCGACTGCCTCTTGCGAGTCGAAGATCACCTATATCGACGGCGACAACGGCATCCTGCTACACCGCGGCTACCCGATCGAACAGCTGGCCGAGAAGTCGGACTACCTGGAGACCTGCTATCTGCTGCTCAACGGCGAACTGCCGACCGCAGAACAGAAGGCCCAGTTCGTCAGCACCGTGAAAAACCACACCATGGTCCACGAGCAACTGAAGAGCTTCTTCAACGGCTTCCGTCGTGACGCCCACCCGATGGCCGTCATGTGCGGCGTAGTCGGCGCCCTCTCGGCCTTCTACCACGACTCCCTGGACATCAATAACCCGCAGCATCGCGAAATCTCCGCGATCCGCCTGGTTGCCAAGATGCCAACCATGGCAGCGATGGTTTACAAGTACTCCATGGGCCAGCCCATGATGTACCCGCGCAACGACCTGACGTACGCGGAAAACTTCCTGCACATGATGTTCAACACCCCGTGCGAGATCAAACCGATCAGCCCGGTACTCGCCAAGGCCATGGACCGGATCTTCATCCTCCATGCCGACCACGAGCAGAACGCATCGACTTCTACCGTACGCCTGGCGGGCTCTTCGGGTGCCAACCCGTTTGCCTGTATCGCTGCCGGTATCGCTGCACTCTGGGGCCCGGCTCACGGCGGCGCCAACGAAGCAGTGTTGAGCATGCTCGACGAAATTGGCGATGTATCGAACATCGACAAGTACATCGCCAAGGCCAAAGACAAGAACGATCCGTTCAAGTTGATGGGCTTCGGTCACCGGGTTTACAAAAACCGCGACCCACGCGCAACCGTGATGAAGCAGACCTGCGACGAAGTACTGAAAGAGCTGGGCATCACCAACGATCCACAACTCGAACTGGCCATGCGCCTGGAAGAGATCGCCCTGACCGATCCGTACTTCATCGAGCGCTCGCTGTACCCGAACGTCGACTTCTACTCGGGGATCATCCTCAAGGCGATCGGCATTCCAACCAGCATGTTCACCGTGATCTTCGCCCTGGCGCGGACCGTCGGCTGGATCTCCCACTGGAAAGAAATGCTCTCCAGCCCGTACAAGATCGGTCGCCCGCGCCAGCTGTACACCGGCTACGAGTCGCGTGACATCCCCAATCTGGAAGACCGCAAATAAGACCTGTCTTGCGATAACGTCCTGGATTCAGCGAGTACGGCCTCTTTAATAGAGGCCGTATTTGTTTGTGTGATGCCCTGCCCCCGCCCTCCTGGAATTGCCGCGAACGCCCTACCGCTATCGCGAGCAACCCCACAGTAAATCGATATCCCCCCAACCAAACCACAGGCCGGCTGTCAGGCCGCCATCGCGAGCAAGCTCGGCTCCTACAGAAGTCTTATGCACAACCAACAAAAAATGCCCCGATCTCTCGACCGGGGCATTTCTATTTAACGCAGCTTATATATAGAAGCTCATACATGTCTGTACGTTAGTGCGACACCGCCCCACTCGCGCCCAAACCGGTCTGCGAGCGTACGAATTGCGGGAAGAACAGCGCCCGCTCATTGTCAGCCGCAGCGGACTTGTCAGTGATGGAGAAGAACCAGATCCCGACAAAGGCAATGGCCATCGAGAACAGCGCCGGGTACTCATACGGGAAGATCGCCTTCTCGTGCCCCATGATCTGCACCCAAATGGTTGGGCCAAGGACCATCAGACCAACGGCACTGACCAGCCCCAGCCAGCCACCGACCATCGCACCGCGAGTGGTCAGCTTCTTCCAGTACATGGAAAGCAGCAGCACCGGGAAGTTGCAGCTGGCAGCGATCGAGAACGCCAGACCCACCATGAACGCGATGTTCTGGCTTTCGAACAGAATACCCAGAACGATCGCCAACACGCCCAAGGCGATGGTGGTGATCTTCGAAACACGGATCTCATCCTTCTCGTTAGCCTTGCCCTTCTTGATCACACTGGCGTACAGGTCGTGAGACACCGCCGTGGCCCCGGCCAGGGTCAGACCGGCAACCACCGCCAGAATGGTGGCAAATGCCACCGCCGAAATGAAGCCGAGGAAGATACTGCCGCCCACCGCATTGGCCAGGTGCACCGCCGCCATGTTGTTGCCGCCCAACAGCGCCCCCGCAGCGTCCTTGAAGGCCGGGTTAGTGCTGACCAGCAGGATAGCGCCAAAGCCGATAATGAACGTCAGGATGTAGAAATAGCCGATGAAGCCTGTGGCGTACAACACACTTTTACGGGCTTCTTTGGCGTCACTCACGGTGAAGAAGCGCATCAGAATATGCGGCAGACCTGCGGTACCGAACATCAGCGCCAGACCGAGGGAGAATGCCGAAACCGGATCCTTCACCAGCCCGCCGGGACTCATGATCGCCTCACCTTTAGGGTGAACCTTGACCGCTTCGGAGAACAGCGTGTTGAAATCGAAGTTGACGTGCTTCATCACCATCAGTGCCATGAACGACGCACCGGACAACAACAGCACGGCCTTGATGATCTGCACCCAGGTGGTCGCCAGCATGCCGCCGAACAACACATAGAGGCACATCAGGATCCCCACCATAACCACCGCGACATGGTAATCGAGCCCGAACAGCAGCTGAATCAGCTTGCCGGCGCCGACCATTTGCGCAATCAGGTAGAACGCCACCACCACCAGCGAACCGCAGGCTGACAAGGTGCGAATCTGGGTTTGCCCAAGGCGGTAGGACGCCACGTCGGCAAAGGTGTATTTACCCAGGTTACGCAGACGCTCGGCGATCAGGAACAGAATGATCGGCCAGCCCACCAGGAAGCCGATCGAATAAATCAGACCATCGTAGCCAGAGGCGAACACCAGCGCGGAAATCCCCAGGAAGGACGCCGCCGACATGTAGTCACCGGCAATCGCCAGACCGTTCTGCAAACCGGTGATCTTGCCACCCGCCGCGTAGTAGTCGGCTGCCGACTTGCTGCGCTTGGATGCCCAATAAGTGATGCACAGCGTCGCACCGACGAAGACCACGAACATCAGGATCGCCGAAACGTTGAGCGGTTGTTTGTGTACTTCGCCGGTGAGCGCCTCGGCAGCCCAAACTGCCGGTGCGAAGGCTGCAATGCCTAAAGCTGCCAATAGACGCCGGATCATTGCTGAGCCTCCTTGAGAATCGCATTGTTCAGGTCGTCGAATTCGCCGTTGGCGCGTCGAACGTAGATTGCAGTGAGGACAAAGGCCGAAACAATCAGCCCGACACCAATCGGTATCCCCCAGGTAATCGATGACCCAGGGCTGATTTTCGCCCCCAGTAAATGCGGTCCGTAGGCAATCAAAAGGATGAAGCCCGAGTAAAGCCCAAGCATGATCGCCGAGAGAATCCAGGCGAACCGCTCTCTTTTGCTGACCAGCTCCTTGAAACGCGGGCTGTTTTGAATCGAGAGGTAAATGCTGTCGTTCATTGTTTTTATCCTCGCAGCACAGATTTAGTTAGAACGTATTCCACTCTATGCCGCTGCGGAACGGGTTCCAGACGACCTTAGTATTAGAACGATATTAGCGCTGCCGCCAATGACTCCCCCCCAAAACAAAAACAGGGGCCTCTTGCGAGCCCCTGTCTGACCTGTATCCGTAGCAGTTACCGAAGGCTACGCTCGGCTCGCTCCGCGCTCGGACGCAGGCTATGCCAGCTGCTACGGAGCCCGTCCTTATTTGCCGTTGGTCAAGGTGTTGTAGCTGGTCATCAGGTTGCGGTAGTCAGGGATGTGGTTGGAGAACAAGGTGGCCAGCCCTTCCACATCGTTGCGCCAGTCGCGGTGCAGCTCGCAGGCCAGGCCGAACCAGGTCATCAACTGTGCACCGGATGCCGACATGCGATCCCAGGCCGACTGCCGGGTGAGTTCATTGAAGGTGCCGGAAGCATCGGTAACCACAAACACTTCGAAGCCTTCAGCCAGTGCCGAAAGCGCCGGGAATGCCACGCAGACTTCGGTGACTACGCCGGCGATGATCAGTTGTTTTTTGCCGGTGGCCTTGATCGCCTTGACGAAGTCTTCATTGTCCCAGGCGTTGATTTGCCCTGGGCGGGCAATGTATGGCGCCTCCGGGAACAGCGCTTTCAATTCCGGCACCAGCGGACCGTTGGGGCCGGTCTCGAAACTGGTGGTGAGGATCGTCGGCAGCTTGAAGTACTTGGCCAGATCGGCCAGGGCCAGCACGTTGTTCTTGAACCGGTCCGGTTCGATATCGCGAACCAGCGACAGCAGGCCAGCCTGATGATCGACCAACAGAACGGCGGCGTTGTTTTTATCCAGACGTTTGTAAGAGGTAGTCATTGCAGTAGTCCTCGCTTCTTATCGATGCCGAATAGAAGTCGGCGTCGGGTACTCGGTTAGCGCTGGGAATCCAGCACTTCGTGTTCGTTTGCCACTTGCTGAGCCTTGAGGTAGCTTTCGATCAGCAATTGATAATGCGGCATGGCCTGGGCGTAGACGGCAGCCCACTGTTCGGCGTCGGGGCGGTTCCACGAACCTTGCAGCTCAGAAAGCGTAGCCATGATGTCGATCGGCACCACTCCAGCCTGAGACAAACGTGCAATTGTCAGATCAGTGGCAAGTCTGGAGTGGTTGCCCGAGGCATCAACCACTGCGAATACCTTGTAGCCTTCATGCACGGCGGCGATTGATGGAAAGGCCAGGCAGACGCTGGTCAGTGTGCCTGCGATCACCAGGGTTTTCTTGCCGGTGGCTTTCACTGCCGCGTGAAATTCCGGGTTGTCCCAGGCGTTGATTTCGCCTTTGCGGGCGACGTATTGAGCGTGCGGTGCCTCTTGGTGAATCTCCGGGATCAACGGCCCGTTCGGCCCCTGGGGCACCGAGGCTGTGGTGATCACCGGCATTTTCAACAAGGTCGCGGCTTTGGCCAGGGCGATGGCGTTGGTGCGCAGTTGCGGGACGTCT
Organism: Pseudomonas sp. GW821-FHT07G10; assembly: GCF_059418545.1. Taxonomy (NCBI): domain Bacteria; kingdom Pseudomonadati; phylum Pseudomonadota; class Gammaproteobacteria; order Pseudomonadales; family Pseudomonadaceae; genus Pseudomonas; species Pseudomonas sp. GW821-FHT07G10. Next base: position 41,807 of record NZ_JBWKQB010000035.1, read on the forward strand.
ATATCCTTGACGATCTGGAACAGCCCGCTCTGGTGGTCGATCAACAGCAGCGCACTGTCGTTGGGGTCGATGGTCGGTTTCAGGCCATTGAAGTTGGCCGCATAGGTCATGTTCATGAGCGTTTCCTCTATATTTTTGGCGACAGCCATCCCTGGCCAGTGAACCGACCTACGTGTCCTGTGTAGAGCGGAGTTCTGTATCAGCCGTGCATCTGACCGAATTGACCTGATTGGAAGTCGGCGAAAGCCTGATGAATTTCCTGCTCGGTGTTCATCACGAACGGACCGTGGCCGACGATGGGCTCCTCGATAGGCTCGCCGCTGAGCAACAGCACCACCGCATCGTTATTGGCTTCCAGCACCAACTGATCACCGTTGCGTTCGAACAACGCCAACTGCCCTTCGCGAACCAGTTCCAGACCGTTGACCTGAACCGTGCCGCGCAACACCACCAACGCCGTGTTATGGCCTTCGTGCAGGTCCAGCGTCAGCGCTTTACCGGCATTCAAGCGAATGTCCCAGACATCAATCGGGGTGAAGGTCCGCGCCGGTCCTTTGTGGCCATCGAATTCACCGGCGATCAGCCTCAGGCTGCCGACCTTGTCTTTAAGCGCCAGGTTCGGAATATCGCCATCGAGAATGGTCTGGTAGCCGGCGTCAGCCATCTTGTCCCGGGCAGGAAGGTTGACCCACAACTGGACCATTTCCAGAGTGCCGCCACTGCGGGCGAAATCTTCGGAATGGAATTCTTCATGCAGGATCCCCGAAGCTGCGGTCATCCACTGCACGTCGCCAGGACCGATCTTGCCGCCGCTGCCGGTTGAGTCACGGTGTTCCAGCTCGCCCTTGTAGACGATGGTCACGGTTTCGAAACCGCGATGCGGGTGTTGACCCACGCCACGGCGCTGTGTGGTCGGCGCGAATTCAGTGGGGCCGGCGTGATCGAGCAGCAAGAACGGGCTGATGTGTTTGCCCAGGCTGTCATAGGAAAACAATGTGCGAACCGGGAAACCATCGCCCACCCAATGCGCTCTTGGGCTGGTGTAGATACCGATGATGTTTTTCATGGTGTGCCTCCGAAAGTGGGTGAGTGAAACCATGGACACACCTTAAATCCGACACCTTTGCTACGCTAGACTGCAAAAATCACCCATAGCGTTCTATTTGGAGAACGATAGTGGAAGACCTGAACACCCTTTACTACTTCACTCAAGTCGTGGAACACGGTGGTTTCGCCGCTGCCGGGCGAGCCTTGTACATGCCCAAGTCAAAACTCAGCCGACGTATTTCGCAGCTGGAAGAACGCCTCGGCGTGCGGCTGATTCACCGCACCAGCCGGCACTGTTCGTTGACCGAGATCGGCCAGGAGTACTACCAGCGTTGCCTGGCCATGCGGGTGGAGGCTGAAAGTGCGGCGGAGGTCATCGAACGCAACCGCTCCGAACCTCAAGGACTGGTGCGTATCAGTTGCCCCACGGCGCTGCTCAATTCATGGGTGGGGCCGATGCTGACCCGTTACATGCTCAAGTACCCGCGGGTGGAACTGTTTATCGAAAGCACCAACCGCCGGGTCGACTTGATCCACGAAGGGTTCGATATCGCCCTGCGGGTGCGATTTCCGCCACTGGAAAGCAGCGATCTGATGATGAAAGTGTTGGGCAACAGCACTCAATGCCTGGTGGGCAGCCCGAGCTTTCTGACGCACCTGTCGTCACCCTCCTCCCCCGCCGACCTCAGCGGCCTGCCGAGCCTGCATTGGGGGACGGCGCAGCGCGAATATCACTGGGAACTGTTCGGCCCGAATGCCGCCAGCGCCGTGATCGGCCATCATCCGCGGATGGTCACTGACGACCTCATCGCCCTGCGCCACGCGGTGCTGGCCGGCATCGGTATTGCCCACCTGCCCAGCGTGGTGGTGCGCGAAGATCTCGCCGCTGGCAGGCTTATCCAGCTGGTGCCGGGCTGGACGCCAAAATCCGGCATCGTCCACGTCATATTCCCCTCGCGCCGTGGATTGCTGCCATCGGTGCGGACCTTGATCGATTTCCTCGGTGAAGAGTTCAGTCAGAGCGACATTGCCTGATTCCAAAGGCTCGGGGGTAAGGATCGGCTACCCGAACTCATTCGTGACTTGCGGTAAACATTGCTTTGCCGTTTCGGCGGTTTTTCCATGCGGTGCAGACCGGGATACTCGTGGCCATTCCCACTGCAACCATTGGAGTCATGCATGTCTATTCCCGCGTTCGGTCTCGGTACTTTTCGTCTACAGGGCCAGGTGGTCATCGATTCGGTGAGCAGCGCTCTTGAGTTGGGCTACCGGGTAATCGACACCGCGCAGATCTACGAGAACGAAGCTGAAGTCGGCCAGGCCATCGCCGCCAGCGGTATCCCTCGCGAAGAGCTGTTCATTACCAGCAAGATCTGGGTTGCCAACTTCGCCAAAGAGACGCTGATCGAGAGCCTCAAGGAAAGCCTGCGCAAACTGCAGACCGACTACCTGGACCTGACCCTGATTCATTGGCCATCCCCTGAAGACCAAGTGCCGGTCGCCGAATTCATGGGTGCGCTACTGGAGGCCAGACAGCAAGGCCTGACCCGGCAGATCGGCATTTCCAACTTTACCGTCGACCTGATGAAACAAGCCATCGCCGCCGTCGGTGCCGAGAATATCGCCACCAACCAGATCGAACTTCACCCCTACCTGCAAAACCGCACAGTCGTCGGGTTTGCTCAAAGCCAGGGCATCCAGATCACGTCATACATGACCCTGGCCTACGGTGAAGTCCTGAAAGATCCGTTGATTCAGCACATTGCCGATCGGCATCAGGCCACCCCAGCGCAAGTCACGCTCGCCTGGGCCATGCAGTCCGGATACGCCGTGATTCCGTCCTCCACCAAGCGCGCCAATCTGCAAAGCAACCTGAAGGCCTGTACCTTGACCTTGAGTGCTGCCGACATGGAGCTGATCAGCACCCTTGAACGAGATTACCGCCTGACCAGCCCCAAAGGCATCGCGCCAATCTGGGATTGAGCCACTAACGCGCGTGCTGTGGTCAGTGCTGCGCCAGGAAGTGAGCCAGGCGCTCCATGGCGTGTTGCAAAGCCGCGACCGCGTGCGTCAGCGACGCGGCGTCGCGTTCGCCTATGGCCCTTTCCAGATGTTCGCAACACAGGATCAAGCGGTGCGCATTGACGACCCGAGCGCCGCCCTTGATCCGGTGTGCCAGATCCCTGAGGCCATCACGGTCGCGGTTGGCGTAAAAATCCTGCAGCCGGGCCAGGTCCTTTTCATTGCTGGAGGCCAGTTCACTCAGCAAATCGTTGATCAACATCCGGTCTGCGCCGACCCATTGCTCCAGACTGCTCAGGTCAATTTCAGCAGATGTTTGCCCCGTGGCCTGTTCAAGCGGTATCGACGTCGCGCCTGAAGTCCTGGATGCCAGTCGAGCGCTCAGGTCTTGCAGGCTGATGGGTTTGAACAGGCAGTCATCCATCCCCGCCTCCATGCAACGAACCTTCTCCTCGCGCTGGGCATTAGCGGTAAAACCAAGGATCAAACAGGCTTCAAGACCGTTGGCCTTCTCTTCATCACGAATGGCGCCGGTCAGTTCGTAGCCGTTCATGGCCGGCATATTGCAATCGGTGATGACCACATCGAATGGATGATTTCGCCACAGTTCAAGGCCCTGCTCACCGTCCTCGGCCTCCTGCGTACAATGACCCAGATAGCTCAACTGCCGGGCCAGCAACAGACGATTGGCCGGATAGTCGTCGACCACCAGAATATTCAGCGGCTCAGTGGGCAACTGCTCGACCGTGGCGGCTGGTGTCGGTTGAGCCAGCGCCTGCAAAGCCAGCACCTCCAGCGTGACCTCAATCTGCGTCCCTTCGCCCAGAACACTGCTCAGCTGCAATTGGCCACCCATCATTTCACATAGCGAACGGCTGATGACCAACCCCAGGCCCGATCCGCTACGCGCTGATTGGACGGGGTTGTCAGCCTGAGTGAACGGGCTGAACAAGCGTTGCTGATCATGAAGGCTGATACCGATGCCGGTATCCTCGACCCGTATTCGAATGGCCAAATGCTCTTGGTGAGTTCCAGGTTCGACCTGCACGGTCAAGCGCACTTCACCCCGGTGGGTGAACTTGATGGCGTTGCTCAGTACATTGGAAATAATCTGTTTGAAGCGCAACGGGTCGATCAGCACTTCACGGTCACTCTTGAGGTCCAGATCCAGGACCAATCGCAGGTGCTTGTCCCGTGCCAGCCCTTCGAAGACTCTTGCTACAGACATAACCAGTGTGTGCAGATTGACCCGTTCCCGGGTCAACGAAAGATGCCCTGACTCAATCCGCGCGATGTCTAGAATGTCGCCGATCAAGTCCAGCAAATCACGCGCCGCGGCGGAAGCCACCTCAATCGAAGAACGGTCAGTGACGCCCTTCTCGGCACTTTTCATCGCCAGTTCGAGCATGCCGATCAGCGCGTTCATCGGCGTACGGATTTCATGACTCATGGTCGCCAGAAACGTGGTCTTGGCCCGATTGGCATCGTCCGCGACGTCCTTGGCTTCCTGCAGCTGAAGCAGCAGTTGCTGACGCTTGCGGATCAGGCTGCGCTGATAGGCAATCCAGCCCAACGCAAGCAACAGCAAGCCTGCAGCGAACGCAAACCCCTGAATGATCGCCGCACGATTGCGCAACCAGTAACTGTCTTGCACTGTTGCCTCATTGCGCCAACGATTGGTCAGCTCATCCATTTCTTCCGGCGGGATGCTCAACAAGGCTTTATTCAGAATCGAATACAACTCGAGGGCGCCGTGGCTGGTGGCAAAGGTAACGCGCGCCGGTTCCGTGCCCACAGTACTGGTGATATGCAAACGATCGCGGTATCGCCGGGAAATCATGTAACGCGCACTGATCAGTGAGCTCAGCGCGGCATCGGCCTGTCCATTGGCTACCATTTCCATTGCCTGAGCCTGGTTTTCCACATCGATGAAACGGATGCCGGGAGCCGCCGCACGCACAAATTCTCGCAGCCCGTTGCCTTGAACCAGCGCCAGGCTCTTGTCGACCATGTCGTCCAGCGTGCCGGGACTTGTGGGGTCCGTACTTGTGACTAATACAAACGGGTTGACCAGATACGGTCGTGTGAAAAGCAAATCGGCCTCGCGCTCTGTGCTGGGCGTAATAACGGCCAGAAGATCGGCCGTGCCATCTTTGACTTTCTCGATTTGCTTGTTCAACGAGCTGCCCCGCAGCACGTCGAATTTCAGCCCGGTGCGCAGGCTGATCCTGGCCAGAACCTGAGCACTGAGCCCACGGAATTCGCCTTTTTCATCAAAAAATGAAAGAGGTACGAAGTCATCGATGATCGCTACTTTCAGCCGCGGATTTTTTTCCAGCCAGCGTTGTTCGCTGGCGCTGAAGTGCAATCCTTGCTGGCCGGTCAGGCTCGTGCTGTCGGCGCTCCAGCGACGCAGGATGGCCATGCGCTCGTCGGCCGGAATCGCCGCCAGGGCCGCGTCGATAATACGCCGCAAGCGCTGGTTGTCGCGGCCCATGGCGAAGGCAAAAGGACTCATCTCCAGTTGGGAGAAGTCCGCCAGCTGGACATTGTTCAGGTAATTATTGTTGATCAGGTAATTGGCGCTGATGGAGTCACCGAGGTACACATCGGCCTGACCAAACGCCACGGCACCAATGGCACTCAGGGTCGAGGGGTAAAGTTGCAGGCTGGCATCAGGGTAGTAGGTGCGAACCACCCAGGGCGGCAGGTAGTGATTGAGCATGGCCAGGCGCTTGCCTGCCAGGTCGGCGGGCAAGTCACTGCTGTCGCCAGTGCGGGTGACCAGGGTCGGCAAGTCGTCGGCGTAAGCTCGGGACATGCTCAACTGCGGGTCGACCGCTTCAAAGCCGTTGGCCGTACCTAACAAGTCCAGCTCCCCGCGTTTCAGCGCGGCAATGACGGCCTCACGAGATTCATAGCGCTGCACTTCGATCCTGATGTGCAGCAACTGGGCGAGCAGATCCGCGTAGTCCGCGGTAATCCCTTCAAAGTCGTGGTTATTGAGGGTCAGGTCGAATGGCGCATAGTCCGGCGACGAGGCGCCGAGCTGCAATACGCCCTTCTCCTTTAGCCAGCGCCAGTCCGCATCATCCAGCTCGACGCGGTAATCCTGAACCGTCGAGCGCCCCAGCAGATGCAAGGCTTGCATCTGGGCACTGGCGCCCGACGAAAGAAACAGCACCTCGAAATACACCAAGGCTACCAGCCCTTTGCGCAGGAGCGTCTTCATTCAGATCACATGATTACGCCTGGCCAAATCCCTCAAATGAACTGCCGACGTTACATTGAGTTTTTCGATCAAGCGGGTTTTGTACGTGCTGACGGTTTTGTGGCTCAAGAGCATCGACACGGCGATTTCCTTGTTACTTAAACCACGGGCGAGTGCTTGAAAAATCGTCAACTCACGGTCCGACAATTTTTCGATCAATTGCATTTCCGTGCACTGGAGATGGTCCGGGTTCACCGAGCTGGAAGGTAAACGAGGGAAGTAGGTATAACCGGACATCACTGCACCGATCGCTTTGCTCAACTCCTCCAGATCATTGGTTTTTGATATGTAGCCCAACGCGCCGCTTCTCATACAGCGGGCGGAATAGAACACCGGCTCATGGGAGGTGTACACCAACATCCGGCATGGCGACTCCAGGTCCTTGAGCCGGTTCAAGACTTCCAGACCATCGAGTCCGGGCATGGCGATATCCAGCACGACGAGGTCCGGTTTATGTTCGCGGGCCATTTGCACGGCCTCAACGCCATTGCGGGCCTCCAGAATCGCCTGGAACTTTTCCTTCTGAAGCACCATCTTGACCGCGGCTCGAATGACCGGATGATCATCCACAACCAGTGCTTTACTCATGAAAACTCCTATAAAGCATCCCACCGCCAGGCATCTGCGGTTCAACCGCGAGGGACTGACAGGCTGGGCAGCGCCGCTGCGCCTGCGCTAATACTCTTGCACGCCGGGGTGAGCTCAACTACCTGTAAGAAATGACAGTTCAGACGAACGGTAACGTTGAAACCTGCGCGTTCAGGTGCGAAATGACGGACGCCAGGTGGCTTGTTGCTAAAGATTGTAGGCGTCAACCTTGCCATTCGCCGATTCAAAACGAGCGATAACAAATCAGGGAATGACGTCCAAAACCATCGGGGAGCAACGTGAGAAGTGAAGGCTTGAACAGGCTCGCGCCCCTGAGCCTTTAACCCGCTTTGTTCTGATAAACATCGTGCAGCCATGGCAGCACAGGTACCTTGGCTTCATGGGGGTGGGGATCGACTATTTCCATCAATTGCCTGACCCACTCAAAGTCCGGCATTCGCGCCTGGATTACCTGCACCCTCCGAGGTTGGCTAACCTTGCTCGCAGTGATGTGTAGCTGCTGGCCATCGTAGACAATCCCACGATGTATCTGCTGATTGTCCCCACAGAACGTCAGCAAATCGAGGTCGACTCCGGCCGTCAGTGATGCGCTGATCATCACCAGATCGAACGGCTCGCTAGCGTACTCCACCAGGGTTAACAGCTCTTCTACGCAATGCACCGGAGCGATGCGGAAATACCCCAGCTGATTCAAAATCCGCTCGATGTTCATTCGATGGAAATGCTGCTCATCGGCGATCAGGATTCGTAACGTTTTATTCAACATTTTGGCAACCATGACAAATGCGTTCCAGCCGACTTGCGTCAGCCAACTTCCGTGAGGGCAGCAGGCTATGCGAGACACGGCCAGTTTTATGTAGGACTTATCTCAAAGAAACCTGCCATTTCCCTACGGATACGCATTTGTCCCAAGGTGTTGCTGCGAGGTGGATCAAACTGAATGATGGCAGGCGTAACTACTCCGTCGTACTCGGACTCCAGAACGCCTGCACCACCAGTGTCGAAGTGGAAATACGCGCCACCAGTACGTTGGTCCGCAGCCCTGCTGTGCGCTGGCGGTACTGGCGTTCAAAACCTATCAGTCCACCGAGGATGAACGCCGCACTGAGGCTGACCAGGGTGTCGACCAGAGAGTCCAGGTTGATGTTGTTGATCGCTTGCATGAATGCCTTCCTTGATTCTTGTGGCGAGAGGCTTTCTATCGTTCCCACGCGCAGCAAAGGAATGCAGCCCGTGACGCTGCTCGTCACAATTCAGAGCAGACGCAAAGCGTCCAGTGAGGCATTCCCACGCGGGAGCGTGGGAACGATCATCGGTTTATTGCCAGCCGAACCGGCGGATGTAGAAGCCTTTCACCGCCTGGGTCAGTGCCATGTACGCCAGTAGAATCACCGGCAGGAACACGAAGTACAGCGACGGCAACGCCTGCAGTTTGAAGTAGTGCGCCAACGGCCCCATCGGCAGGAAAATCCCGACCGTCATGATGATCCCGGTCATTACCAGCAACGGCGTGGCTGCGCGGCTTTGCAGGAATGGAATCTTCGGTGTACGGATCATGTGCACGATCAGTGTCTGGGTCAGCAAACCGACCACGAACCAGCCCGACTGGAACAAGGTTTGGTGATCCGGCGTATTGGCATCAAAGACATACCACATCAAGGCGAAGGTCAGCAGATCAAAGATCGAACTGATGGGCCCGAAGAACAGCATGAAACGCCCGACATCGCCCGGCTGCCAGCGTTGTGGTTTTTTCAGCATTTGCTCATCGACGTTATCGAACGGGATGGCGATCTGCGAGATGTCATACAGCAGGTTCTGCACCAGCAGGTGCATCGGCAACATCGGCAGGAACGGAATGAACGCGCTGGCCACCAGCACCGAGAACACGTTGCCGAAATTCGAGCTGGCAGTCATTTTGATGTACTTGAGCATATTGGCGAAGGTCCGACGGCCTTCCAGCACGCCCTCCTCCAGCACCATCAGGCTCTTTTCCAGAAGGATGATGTCGGCCGCTTCCTTGGCGATGTCCACCGCGCTGTCCACCGAAATACCAATGTCGGCGGTGCGTAGCGCCGGCGCATCGTTGATCCCGTCGCCCATGAAACCGACCACATGCCCGTTACCTTTGAGCAGTCGAACGATGCGCTCCTTGTGGGAAGGTGTCAGCTTGGCGAAGACGTTGGTGGTCTCCACCGCGACGGCCAATTGGGCATCGCTCATGCGTTCGATGTCATTGCCCATCAACAGGCCTTGTTGCTCCAGCCCGACTTCACGGCAGATCTTCGCGGTCACCCGTTCGTTGTCGCCGGTCAGCACTTTCACTGCCACGCCGTGGGCTGCCAACGCTTTGAGCGCGGGCGCGGTGCTTTCCTTCGGTGGATCGAGAAACGCCACGTAGCCGATCAGCGTCAGTTCCTGCTCATCCGCCAGGCTATAGATATCGCGCCCGGTTTGCATGGCTCGCGCGGCAACTGCCACCACCCGCAGGCCTTCTTCATTGAGCTCGGCGGTGACCTGACGAATCCGCGCCAGCAACTCATCGGTCAAGGCTTCCTCGGCCTCGCCATGGCGCACACGTTTGCACACCGCCAGCACCTCCTCCACCGCGCCTTTGCAGATCAGCAAATGCGCTTGATCCTGCTCCGCCACCACCACCGACATGCGCCGCCGGGTGAAGTCGAAAGGAATCTCGTCGACCTTCCGGAACGCGGTGCCGACTTTCAGCTCACGGTAGACTTCAACGTGCTCAAGCACCGCCACATCCAGCAGGTTTTTCAGGCCGGTCTGGTAGTAGCTGTTGAGGTAAGCCATTTCCAGCACGTCCTCGGACTCTTTGCCCCAGACGTCGACATGTCGCGCCAAAAAGATCTTGTCCTGGGTCAGGGTGCCGGTCTTGTCGGTGCACAGCACGTCCATGGCGCCGAAGTTCTGGATCGCATCAAGGTGTTTGACGATGACTTTTTTGCGCGACAGAAACACCGCCCCTTTGGCCAGGGTTGAGGTGACGATCATCGGCAGCATTTCCGGGGTCAGGCCCACGGCGATAGACAGCGCGAACAGCAGCGCTTCCATCCAGTCACCTTTAGTGAAACCGTTGATGAACAGCACCAACGGCGCCATCACGAACATGAAGCGAATCAGCAGCCAGCTGACCTTGTTGACCCCCGTCTGAAACGACGTCGGCGCACGATCAGTGGCACCGACCCGCTGGGCCAGGGCTCCGAAATAAGTGCTGTTGCCGGTGGTCAAAATCACCGCCGTTGCCGCGCCGGAGACCACGTTGGTGCCCATGAACAGGATGTTCGTAAGTTCCAGCGGGTTGCGGGTCTCGCCGTCTTGCTGACGGGGGAACTTCTCTACCGGCATCGATTCGCCGGTCATCGCTGCCTGGCTGACGAACAGGTCCTTGGCGCCGAGCACACGGCAATCAGCGGGGATCATGTCGCCGGCCGAGAGCACGATCAGATCGCCAGGCACCAGTTGTTTGATCGGCAACTCGATGCGCTGCGCGCCTTTGACCGCCACCGAAGCGCCATGGAACCTGCCGAACACCGGCGCAGCTTCAACGCTGAAATCGCGACGCATCACCGTCGCGGTATTGCTCACCATCGCCTTGAGGGCATCGGCGGCCTTGTTGGACTTGGCTTCCTGCCAGAAGCGCAGCAGTGTGGAGAGCACGACCATAGAGAAAATGACCGTGGCGGCTTTCATGTCATCGGTCAGCCAGGAGATGACCGCAAGCAACGTCAGCAGCAGGTTGAAGGGGTTTTTGTAGCAGTGCCACAGGTGGGTCCACCATGGCAGGGGTTGCTCGTGCTCGACCTCGTTGAGGCCATATTGCTCACGCAGCGCATTGGCCTCGATATCGCTCAAGCCATCGCTGTGGCTGCCAAGTTTTTCCAGCAATACAGGCGCTTCACTGTTGGCCGCAGCGACCAGGGTTTGCGCCAGAGTCGGCGGTACCTCACGGTTGACGGTGACGTCAGTGAAACTTTCCAACAGCGCCAGTCGGCGGAAGTGCCGGGCAAAGTGCCGGGTCCGCAGGAAGCCGGCAAAGATTTCTTTCAACAGGGTGAGCTTCATGGTGTTACTCCCGCACCGCCTGCGCCTCACCCTCTTTCAGGTGACTACGCAGGCAGCCTTAAATCGGAACAGTCAGTCATAATTTTTGTGGTCTCGAGGAAGGGCTTTACGCCCGCAATAATCGCAGTCGTACCGGCAGCGCAGGTCGATGTTGCCGGCGATGAGTCAGAATATTGATGATGCCCATGGCTGTTCCCCCCTAACGGTCAGAGCCAGGAAACTACGAGCAGGTATGGCCGACCCGAGGCCTTGCCCGAGTAACCGGCAAAGCGGGTTTGGCCCGCCGGTCAAAAATGACAGGCGCGTCCGTAGCACAGCGATGCGGCTCAAGGCCGGGCATCACGCACTGTTCAGTGTCGATGAGAGAGACGTCGGGATGCAGGCCAGGACTGGCCGCGATCGGAATGCCGTTTCTCGCTTTTCGGCGAGACAACGGCACAGGAGACTGCGCGTTATCTTGCCGAGAATATACCGGTTACCGAAACCGGCCGACTACTGTCACTCGAACAAGTACCCACTGTGGGTCTCCGCTATTGATGAAAACGCGCGAAGCTTACGCGCCGTTTTCCGGTGAGTAAACCTTCTATACATTTGCGCCTGGTGAATCAGAAAATTCTTCAGGAAGGGTTCAGGTTGGGGGCGAAGACGGCTAACCGACTGGCATCAAGGCATGCCGCCGGTGATGAACCTGCAGGTGACTCTTGATCACCCGCAGCACTTTGGCCTCATGCTCATGGATGAAGAAGTGCCCACCCGCCAGCATGTCTATCGAAAAGCTGCCGTGGGTCTCCTTGCTCCAGCCAATCAACTGCTCGGTGCTGGCCCTGTCGGAGGTGCCGCCGAGGACATGCACCGGGCATTTGAGCAGAGGCCGGGCCAGCGGATGGAAACTGCCGCATAACAGAAAGTCCGCGCGCAGGACCGGTAACGCCAGGCTCATCAGTTCTTCATTGGCCAGCACTTCTTCACGGGTCCCTTCAAGGGTGCGCAACTGGTCGATCAGCTGCGCGTCCGTTCTGGGCACGGCCAGTTCCCGATCGTACTCCGCGCGCAGGGTCGGCGCCGCAGTGCCCGAGGCAAACAAAGCCACCGGTTCCGGACACCCCAGCGAGCGAAGCGCATGGGCCATCTCGTACGCCAGCAAGGCGCCCAGGCTATGGCCGAACAACGCATAGGGCGCCGTCAGGGACGGCTTGCACTCGCTGGCCAGTTGCAGCACCAGCGCGTGCATATCGGTCTGTAATGCTTCGTCAAAACGTGCGCCACGGCCCGGCAACTCCACCGGTTGCAAATGCAGCCACTCAGGCAGTTTGCGTCGCCAGCGGCTGTAGACCATGGCACTGGCCCCGGAATACGGCAGGCACAACAGTGTCAGTTTGGTCACCACGCTTACCTCAATGGGTTGTCTGTAAAGAGAACGGACGAAGGCACGCGTAAATTAGCGATCCTGAATGACTCTACTGCTCAAACGTCGGTAACTCTCTACCTCCGCACTCAATACCACCACACCCGCTACCTGCGACTCACCGGAAGTCGATACCTGAAATCGAAAAAGCCCGGCACTGGGCCGGGCTTGAACACGCCAACCAATCAAAACTCAGTCGTGTTTGAAGTTGTGCTTGTGTTTGTGCCTCCTGCCACCGGAATGACTCTTGCCACCGTCGTTGGACAAGTTGCTACCCACTGCGCCACCCGCTGCGCCGCCGAGGCCGGCACCGATGGTGGATCCGGTCGACCCGCCCACCTTGTTACCTATGATCGAACCACCTGCCGAGCCGAGACCGCCACCAATGGCGGCATTAGTCTTGCTGCCCTTGCGAGCGCCTACCGCACTCCCCGCTGCGCCGCCAACACCCGCGCCAATCGCCGCACCGGTGCTGCCCCCCATTTGCCGGCCAACCATATTCCCTAACGCACCACCAAGGCCACCACCAACGGCGGCCGTACCATCGCCCGCCGCCATCGCACCTTGGGCGAGCAAAAGCCCAATAACCAGAGTAGGCAGTGTTAAACGCATGATGTGAACCTCAAGAATGCTGACTATTGGGAAAATGAATATTTTGGATAATGACATGTCCAGCCTCTGGGTCTACCAGACCTGACTAGTTGTGAAGGTTGGACATTTCGTTTAAGGAAAGAGTTTTCACACAGGCAAAAAAAACCTGTTCGCACCCCGCTCGATCACTCGCTCGCAGGTCCCGCTGACGGGTACCAAACGTTGACCACTACTGAGGTTTTTCGCCATTGCCAATGCGCTTGGCAACATCTATCGCCAGGTCCATCGCGCCCTCCATGTCCAGATTATGGATCTCAGGCCTGTAGCCCTCCACGATTGGTTTCCCGTCCGGCGTGTAAGCGGCAACGAGCAACTGCAGGGAGCCGTCCTTCAGGATCTGCGCCTTCACCTCAATCTTGCATCCATTCGAAAGCGTTTCCACGTAATCCACATGGCGCTCAGTCATAACCGCATCCTTCTGAAGTTTAAATCCCAGTAAGGCATACGCCATCCACTCACGCCACTCCTGACGACGTATCCCCATGCTTACCGGAACAAAAGGGGTAGATCTGTTTAATCTACCCCCCTTTTCCCAGTCCTGAATCACAGACACACCCCACTACCTCAGACCTTCTTGGCATAGTTACTTGCACCAAACCAATCCACCACCACCACAGTCTCGTCCCCGACCACCCAAGCGTCGTGACCTCTAGGCAGTGACGTGATGTCTCCCGGCCCTGCAATGATCTCAGTACCGTCATCCATGCGAATGGCAAGCTTACCGGCGACGTGATACTGGAAGTGCGGGGCCTGGCAACTAGGTGTCTGTGCCAAAGGTTGAATGTCATTCGACCAGCGCCACCCAGGTTTGAATGTGAAGCGTCCAACCTCTGAATTGCCAATCTTGAGGATTTCCGCTTTTCCATGTGGAAACTCGCGGGTTTCATCGGGTTCCGAGAAGGATTTGTGCTCGGTTATTTGCTCATGAGCGAACATGATATGGGCCCTCAATTGAGTGGCTGGAAAGCCTGCAGGCAGCGCAAAAGCGTCTAACCGCCAACAAGCCATCGGCATCGCCCCCATTGATGCGCCTGATAATTCTAGTCCTTAAATCGTGGGAAGCTGACGATCGAAATCATTGAAATCCCGTTGATCGGGCCCTCGATACTTTTCCAGACATGCCGGGAAAAATGGCGTTGCATTTCATCGCCACAATATTGACGTCGGCACGCGATAAGCGCGCAATACTTCTTCACCGATTGCCGCCAGGGAAAATCAAAATGGCAAACATCACAGTGTTAGCGGGGGATTTCCTGCAGGGTGATGGAGAATATCGAAATGGCACTTTTACCCTCAGAACCCCCCTCAATCGATGGCCTGGAATCACCCTCCCCCTTTCGGCGCTGAAAACGCTGGAGGTTGCCAATGAGGAATCTATAAAGAAAGTCAAAGACGCCATAGGTCTCGGTATAGCAGGCGCAATGTTGCTCGGTCCCATAGGGGCTATCGCCGGTTTTATGTTGGCGGGCAAAGAGACCGAGGTGACTTTTATAGCGACACTCAAGGACGGTCGAAAGCTGCTGGCTGCTGTTGACAGTACGACCTATCAAGAGATTTCACGGCGAGTTCATGCATAGCGTCTTCCTTTGAAAGCACACCGCACCACTGAGGTGGTGCGGCGTACCTAGTGGCCTGTGTGGCTAGTTCGTTAGCTCAAATTCGGATGCCGGCGGCCCAGAGCCAAGGCGCTGTGACGAGT
>NZ_JBWKQB010000036.1:0-55437 GCF_059418545.1 Pseudomonas sp. GW821-FHT07G10
GACTCGTCACAGCGCCTTGGCTCTGGGCCGCCGGCATCCGAATTTGAGCTAACGAACTAGCCACACAGGCCACTAGAAGTTTGAGGTCGTCATGTTTGCTTTTGGAACGAGGCTGGCGATTACCAGAGGTCAGGTTTGGCTCACAGTAGTGTTCTGCGCTTGATCGTGTCCGTGTCCAGGATGGATCCAGGGATTTACCATAAACGCCGTTATCAGCAGTCTCGTTCGCTTGCCTTGACTCGGCTTCGCAGTCGGACAGCATCGGCTGCGGGATCGAATCAATGGGACATAAAACCCTTAATAAATCCCTTAGCTGTTCGCTGGGTGAATATCTGCCGGCTACAACCGGCCGAAAGCAGACTTTAAGTCTGGCGCGCGGGTATGATCCGGATTAACCAGGCCCCCATTGGATCCACGCTTATGCCAGCCTCCCAAATTCGCCCCTCACCCGCACCATTGCTCAAGCAAGGCGAGACGGTGGTCTTGTTCGACGGCGTATGTAAGCTGTGCAATGGCTGGGTGAGGTTCTTGATCCGCCATGACCGCCACCGACGCATTCGGTTGGCGACAGTACAGTCGCCCGAGGGGCAGGCACTGCTTGCTTGGGCAGGTTTGCCCATGGATCAATTCGACACCATGGCCGTGATCCGCGACCAACACTACTGGGTGCGCTCGGATGCATTTTTCGAAGTCATCGCGCAACTGCCCGCGAGTTGGCTGCCAGTGAGACTTCTACGCATCTTCCCACGCAAGCTTCGGGATTGGGCATACGATCGCATTGCGCTGAATCGCTATAGGCTCTTCGGAAAATACGATACCTGCCTTTTGCCTGATCCTGATCATGAACAACGTTTTTTGAAGGCGCCAATGTGAACGCCTTGGTACGCATTAACGGGATCGCCCGAGGCGGCCTCGCGTTCATGTTTGGCTACCATGGTCTGGTTCCCAAGTTGCTATGGTCGAGTCCAGGTGAGCGGACACTGATCCAGTCTCATGGGATCAACCAGGTGGAGCTAGTGGCCTGAGCGCTGCTATTTCGGACCGGTTTGAGTCCCGGTTTCGCAGGTTGGCGGAGCAGCGCCCGTATTGCAGGCGGATTGATCCCGTGGCTTCGCACTAGCGACGATAGTAGCGGTGATCGTCCTCGTAGCGGTGCCGCATGGCCCAATCATGGTGGCGCTCCCAATCACGATGGCGTTCGGCTTCTCGGCGGGCTTGCTCTCTACGCCAGTTGTCTCGGCGCCAATCGTCTCGGCGCCAATCGTCTCTACGATCGTGCCAACGGCCGTCATGCCAGTATCGGTCGTCATGGGCAAGCAACGGCCCTGGCTGCTTGCCGGCCATACTGGCCAAGGTCGGCCAAGGGTTGCCGGCAGCCTGGACCGGAGCCTGAACGGCTGCGGCTTCAGTTGCAAAAACAGGGGTTGAGGTCTTCATCTGTGTTGCTGATGCCGAGCCCACTGCCGCGAATGCGAACAGGCCAAAGAGCACCATCCGTGGGTCATGGAATTTCATGAGCGAAGACAACCTCTGATTGACAATTGGACGTGTGGCCATCTGGCTGCGGGAAATCTGCGGGTTCGCGCTTACCGAGCTGATGTGCTTATCCACATAGACCGATAAATAGGGAAAAGTTCTAGGGAGCCGCTACTTAAATAGCCAACGGCCTCAGCGTTCGGCCCCTTTGAGGCTTGCTATCTCGATGTCCATCCCAGGCTGTGTGAAAACGCATGCACCGTGTTGAAGTCTGCGTTGCTACGTAAAATCTGCCAGCGTTTAGTCGGTCAGCAGACCTGATATTTGCGTAGGAACACGACTTTCGTACCGGTTCTGACCATCAAACCTGCTCTAAAACGTTTTCACACAGCCTTCGATCGTCAGGGTACTCAAGGCGAACCCTCCGATGCGGATCTATTCCCGCCCTGCTACAGCGATGTCACCGGCTATACATTTGCCCCCTATGCTCCCCACCGTAGTAACGCCCGTGATCACGTCCGTGCCCTTCATGGTCATGCCAATACGGCCAGCACCCGCCGAGCAACAGCGCCGCTGACATCACCAAAATCAAAGTAGCTGTACGTTTCATTTGATCATCTCCTGGCAGGCGAAGCCTGACACTATGATCGTTCGATCCCCTCCCATTGAGGAGGTTCAAAACACCCGATCACCTGGCCCCACCAGGCGTCCTTAACCTCAGGCAGCACTGGCAGCAGGAGGGCCAAGGGAGGTCAGTGCAATTTGACAGGCAAGATAACCAATGGAATGCCATTTAGATGCAGCCTGCGCTGCAACCAGTCGCAGGATCTGCACGCCAAAGCCGGCCAACCCCCACGCCGCGCGATCCGGCGCTTTGGGCATGGTGGTCGCGTAGTTATGCTTTCTCTCCTGACGAGCAGACGCCGGCTTTGTAATAACCATGACATGTGAAAGGTTATTTTTTGGCGCTTTCTAACAGAGGCAAATTGCTATTGTCCGCTGTAGAACGTGCTGCCAGAGGCTCTTGAATGGAAATGATACCTGCTGAAAACACCAAATCCAGGGGATGGGTGTGGGGGTATAAAAAGATCAGGAGCTTTGGATGCTCTCGAAGGACGGCCTTCTACAGGGCAAGCCTCTATGCCCTTCGAGGTGACTCGGGAGTTTTCTCCGGCAAGCGGGGTTTGCAAAGATTTCGACTAAGACGTTAGGTAATAACCAGCCAGCCCCTGAATGGTTATTGGCAAACCTTGGGGGTAGCGTCCGCCCAGCACGTATCGCCTCGCCATCCATGGACTGGTAAAGAGAAATACGGCTGTGCGAACAACTGAAACGATACACCAACCGATTTAGAGCTGCCAACTTTTACATTCACGACTGCCAGTGAGCGGCGGGCGAGGAGCACTCATGCCTCACGCACTCGACGACCGGCTCCCGCGCTTTGCCGAACGAGCACAATTGATCTTTTCAAACTGAACAAAGCGCTTTACCTTCCTTGAGTTGGCTATAACTAGAAGATCGCCAAGGAGGTGTTCGCAATGCAGTTTTTCCGGTCTCTATTTGCCCTGCGCCATAAATATCGAAATTTTGCCTTGGTCGATCACAAAGGAGTGTGCGTGGCCTTCAAGCAATGCCGCCTGCCACCGCAGAATGGTCGCTGGGTGGAAGTCGAAGAATTTCGCCTGAACTGGCTTCAACACCCGCTTCCTTCCAGTGCGCGCATCCCCCCGAAGCCCGTCGCGCACAAACTCACGGAAAACTAGTCCGCCCCTACAGCTCGTCGCCTCAAATCACACTCTGCGCAGCTGTCGATTACTGTCTATGCAAGCGATATCAGCAAAAGGCAACACCGTGAACAGCGACCAGGCCCCGACTGAAAAGCTCAGGATCCTTTTTGTTCACTTAGTACCGGGAGTGGGGTCAGGCGCGGCATTGATATTCAGGAGGTCATCATGTGGCTCAACGAATCCGAGCAGGACCTACGGCGCGATCTGCAGGGCATTGCGTCTGATTTCAGATGGTCAATCGTTGATCTGACGCAAATTGCCAAACGATTGAGCGAAGCGGGAAATGAAGCCGATGCTCAGGCAGTGTTGAGGATGTGCCGGGTGTTCCAGGCGGGTGAAGAGCGGTTGATTGCGTACGCCGATGAGGTGAAGGCCCGGGCAATCCATCGGACTAAAGCCGAGTAGATCGCTCGGCAGTCAGGCCTTCAGTTTGAGGTGAGCGCAAGAGCAAATCCCTCATGCGGCGTCACCCTTGCTGCGCTCAATCAACAATGAACAATCTGGCGCCCGGGCCACTGCAGGATTGATGCGCCTGTGCGTTGTCGCCGACCTGATAGCTCATTCCCGCGGTCAATACGAACTTTCGCCCGTCTTCGAGGGTGGTTTCCAGCTCACCCTCCATACAAAACAAAACATGCCCTTTGTGACACCAATGGTCTGCAAGGTAGCCAGGGCTGTACTCCACCATGCGTACCCGAATCCGATTCGACTCGTCGCCGAAAACCCGGGTTCGCCAATAGGCCATCCCTGTCTCTCCCGGATGCTCTGTCCTTTCGATCTCAGCCCAGTTGGTGACTCCAAAAGCGAACGCATCCATCTTCATACTTCTTTTCCTTAAGTGTTTTTGGCCAATAGCTGCGGCCATCAGCCTACCAGCACGCCGTCAAGTTCACCATTGCACACACGCTAATGAATGGCTGAGCCGAAGTTACCGGCTCAGCCTCTCGTGTCATTAGTTTTTTTGTGAGTTCTCAATGTCCTTTAAAGCCCTATTGGTCAGGTCTATGCATTTTTGTTTATCGCCGGCTTTCTGCGCTTTTTCCGCGGCTATTCGCGCATCTCGAATTTGATCCAGTAGAGGCTGGCCCATCACGGGGGTCGCCTTGTCGTCTCTAATTTTTTTCAGATTAATGGCGCATAGATCGTCCGCCGCAAAGAGCGGCGTAGCGACTAATGCGGCAACCATAAACAGAATGGATCGTTTCATAGGACTCTCTCTTCTATTAAGTGGCGGGAGTATCACTATAGATCGTGGCAGGCAGTCATGCCTGGCTACGCTTGACAATCTCAGCACTGCTGGCCGCGAGCATCGCCATGGGGATGCTTGACGCTGCAGTCGAAGAGGTTAATGGTCTGCCCGTCGGGCTTACCTGCGTGACGGGCGCTCTTTCGCGCTTTGGAAACATCCGCCCCTGACATGCTTAAACGGATTTCGCCGACCCGGCGATAAAGCTTTATCATTGCGCAAGGTTTGCTGACAGAGTCCGTCATGAAGTTCGCCATTGCCCTTTTCTCCGCTGCCCATGCGCCCTCCTCGCGCCGCGCTCTGCTGTTCGCTCAGGCGGCACTGGCCGGTGGCCATGAGATCGTGCGGCTGTTTTTCTATCAGGACGGTGTTCACAGCGCGTCAGGCAATATCGTCACCCCGCAAGATGAGCAAGATTTGCCGTTGCAATGGCGCTCGTTCGTCAGTGAGCATCAGCTCGACGGCGTGGTGTGTATTGCTGCCGCCTTGCGCCGCGGCGTGCTGAATGAAGAAGAAGCCCTGCGTTATCAGCGCCCGGCCGTCAATTTGAGCGCGCCTTGGGAGTTGTCCGGGCTGGGGCAATTGCATGACGCCGTGCAATCGGCCGACCGATTGATTTGTTTCGGAGGGCCATGAAATGCCTAAATCGTTGCTGATTATCAGTCGGCAGGCGCCTTGGTCAGGCCCCAGCGCTCGCGAAGCATTGGACATCGTGCTGGCCGGCGGCGCTTTTGATTTGCCGATCGGCCTGCTGTTTCTGGACGACGGTGTATTCCAGCTTGCACCTACCCAGGATGCCAAGGCCGTTCAGCAAAAAGACCTCAGCGCCAATCTGCAGGCGCTGTCGCTGTTTGGTGTTGAAGATGTTTTTGCTTGCGCCAACAGCGTAATGGAGCGTGGGTTTGCGCCACTCGGCCGGAACATGGACGCGGTGCAATTGCTGAACCCGGAGCAAATCTCCTCGATTATTGATCGTTACGACCAGGTTATAACTCTCTGATGTCGACTTTGCATGTGTTGTCCCACTCGCCGTTTACCGATAACCGGCTGACCAGTTGCCTGCGTCTGCTCGGCGCGCAAGACGCGATTCTGCTTTGCGGCGACGCGGTGTATGCCCTGCAACCCGATAGCGTACCGCTCAGCGCGCTGGAGGCTCGAATCGATACGCTGCGCTTGTTCGTTCTGTCGGAAGATATCCAGGCCCGTGGGCTGGATATCCCTGGCTGGGTCAAACGCGTCGATTACCCAGGGTTTGTCGAGCTGTCGATTCACTATGACAAGGTCAACACCTGGCTATGAAGTCGCTCACTGTCGGTATTCATAGCATTGGCCTCGATAAAGACGGGTACCTGGTAGACCTGAACGATTGGTCCGCAGAGGTGGCAAGTGCACTGGCCGCCGCCGAAGACCTCGAGCTGAGCCCGGAACACTGGGAGATCCTCGAGTTACTGCGCGGGTTTTATCAGGAGTTCCAACTGTCTCCGGCGACCCGCCCGCTGATCAAATACACCGCACTGAAGCTGGGCCCCGACAAGGGCAACAGCCTGCACCTGAACCGACTGTTCAAAGGCACTCCCGCCAAACTTGCCGCCAAGCTGGCGGGCCTGCCCAAACCGACGAATTGCTTATGACTGATTTTGCGCCGCTGACGACCGAAACACCGACCGAACACCCTTTCGCGCCATTCGTGCGAATCCTGGGCAAAGGCAAGCGCGGTGCCCGCAGCCTGACCCGCGAAGAGGCACGCGAAGCCATGGGCATGTTGCTCGACGAGAAAGTCGAGGACACGCAACTGGGCGCATTCCTGATGCTGCTGCGGCACAAGGAAGAAAGCCCTGAGGAACTGGCCGGTTTTACCGAAGCGGTTCGTGAACGATTGAAAGCGCCGGCCTTGAAGGTTGATCTGGATTGGCCGACCTATGCCGGCAAGAAGCGTCATCTGCCGTGGTATCTGCTGGCAGCCAAATGCCTGGCTCAGAACGGTGTGCGTATTCTGCTGCACGGCGGCGGCGCCCATACCGCAGGTCGCCTGTATAGCGAGCAGCTTCTCGATCAATTACAGATCCCGCTGTGCCGCAATTGGCAGCAAGTCGGTACGGCGCTCGAGCAAAGCAACCTGGCGTTTATCCCGCTCGGTGACTGGGCGCCCCAGTTGCAACGGATGATCGATCTGCGCAATACCCTGGGCCTGCGCTCACCCATCCACTCTCTGGCACGCATCCTCAATCCACTGGGCGCTCGCTGTGGCCTGCAAAGTATTTTCCATCCCGGCTACCAGGGCGTGCACCGCGACGCCAGCGGCTTGCTGGGCGACAACACCATCGTCATCAAAGGCGATGGCGGTGAGATCGAAATCAACCCGGACACCATCAGCCATCTGTATGGCACCACAGGTGGCGAAAGCTGGGATGAGGAATGGCCTGCGCTGTCGGCCCAGCGTCATGTCAAACCCGCGACCCTGGACCCCGAGCAACTGAGCGCGCTCTGGCGCGGCGACGTGCAGGACAGCTACCCGCAACTGGCGCTGATCTCGACCATGGCGCTGGCCCTGCGCGGCCTCGGCACGCCGCGGGAGCAGGCGTTCGAATTGGCTCAGCAGTACTGGGACGCTCGGGACAAATCGATTTAACCGATCATTAACGCCCAACCTTTGCGCTTTTTGTTCGAAGCCATCGGCATAGACTCAACTCCAACGTTTAACGACCGAGGAGTTCGAGATGGGTTTGCTTATTGAAGGGCACTGGCGTGATCAGTGGTACGAGAGCAGCAAAGACGGCGCATTCCAGCGCGAACAAGCGCAACGCCGTAACTGGCTGACCGCTGATGGCAGACCTGGCCCTAGCGGTGAAGGTGGTTTTCCCGCCGAGGCCGGTCGCTATCACCTCTATGTGTCTCTCGCTTGCCCCTGGGCCCACCGCACGCTGATCCTGCGCAAGCTCAAAGGCCTTGAAAGCCTCGTCGACGTCTCTGTCGTCAGCTGGTTGATGCTGGAAAACGGCTGGACCTTCGATAAAGCGTTCGGCTCCAGCGGCGACTGCCTCGATAACCTGTCCTACATGCATCAACGCTACACCGCAGACGCCGTCGACTACACCGGCCGTGTCACGGTGCCTGTGCTCTGGGACAAGCAGCACAATCGCATCGTCAGCAATGAATCAGCGGAAATCATCCGCATGTTCAATAGTGCATTCGATGGCTTGAGCGGAAATGACCTGGACTTCTTCCCGCAACCTCTACGGGCAGAGATTGATGAGCTGAACGCGCGGATCTATCCGGCGGTAAACAACGGCGTTTATCGGGCTGGCTTCGCCACCTCGCAGCCGGCGTATGAAGAAGCCTTCGATGAGCTGTTCGCCGAACTCGACTGGCTGGAAAAGAGACTGGGCGAGAAGCGCTATCTGGTCGGCGAACACCTGACCGAAGCCGATATCCGACTGTTCACCACGCTGATTCGCTTCGACGCAGTGTATTACAGCCACTTCAAATGCAACCTGCGGCGAATTGCCGATTACCCGAATCTTTCGAACTGGTTACGTGAGTTGTATCAGTGGCCGGGGATTGCCGAGACCGTGGACTTCTCGCACATCAAGGGGCATTACTTCGCGAGCCACCGCACCATCAATCCGACCGGGATCGTGCCGAAAGGGCCTGCGCTGGACTTCGATGCCAGTCATGATCGGGGACGGTTGAGCGGGAAAGGGATTTGGCGCAAGGCCGAGGTCTGAGAAGGGATTCGTGTGCAATTGATGGCCTCTTCGCGGGCAAGCCTCGCTCCTACGGGATTGGTGTCGATCACATTATTGTGGCCTGACACAAATCCCGTAGGAGCGAGGCTTGCCCGCGAAGCTTTTTCAAACCTGCGACTGAGCCCCTTCAAACCACTTCAGTTTCTCGCGAAGCTGTACCACTTCCCCAACAATCACCAGCGTCGGCGCATGCACTTCATGCTCGGCAACCAGCTGTGGAAGATTGGCCAGCGTGCCGGTAAAGACCCGTTGATTCGAGGTGGTGCCCTGCTGAATCAAGGCTGCTGGAGTATCCGCCGAACGACCATGTTTGATCAGTTGCTCACAGATGATCGGCAAGCCAATCAAGCCCATGTAGAACACCAGAGTCTGCGCTGGAGCTACCAAATCGCTCCACGGCAAATCCGTGGTGCCATCCTTCAGATGCCCGGTCACGAAACGCACCGATTGCGCATAATCACGATGTGTCAGTGGAATCCCGGCATACGCCGCACAACCACTCGCCGCGGTGATACCTGGCACGACCTGAAATGGAATGCCATGGGCCGCCAGCTCTTCGATCTCTTCGCCGCCACGACCAAAGATAAACGGATCGCCGCCTTTCAAGCGCAATACCCGCTTACCCTGCTTGGCCAGATCAACCAGATGCTGATTGATCTGCTCCTGCGGTAACGCGTGATCAGCCCGACGCTTGCCGACGTAGACCCGCTCGGCATCACGACGACACAGCTCAAGAATCGCCGGAGCTACCAAACGGTCATACAACACCACGTCCGCTTGCTGCATCAGCCGCAGGGCACGGAAAGTCAGCAGGTCCGGATCGCCCGGCCCGGCTCCAACCAGATAGACCTCGCCCGGCGCGACAGGCGCGGCGCCATTGATTTTAGCCAGCAACAAGCGCTCGGCTTCCGCGCCCTGCCCAGCCATTTGGCGGTCGGCAATCGGTCCCTGGAAAACATCTTCCCAGAATGCTCGCCGCTGCTGCACATCAGGGAACAGACTTTTGACCTGGTTGCGAAAGCGCGCCGCCAAACCGGCCAACTGGCCATAAGTCGAGGGAATCCAGGTCTCCAGCCTGGCCCGAATCAACCGTGCCAGAACAGGTGCATCGCCGCCGCTGGAGACAGCAATAATCAGTGGCGAACGGTCGACGATCGCCGGAAAAATCACGCTGCACAATGCCGGAGCATCGACCACGTTGACCGGCACGCACCGCTGATGCGCATCGTTGGAAACCTGCGCGTTGAGCGGTTCATCGTCAGTGGCCGCGATAATCAGCACGCAACCATCGAGATCGGCCGCGGCATAACCGCGCAAGACCAATTCACCGCCACTGCTCTGTACCAGTTCGCGCAGCTGGGTTTCTATTTCAGGTGCAACCACCCGCAGTAGCGCACCGGCATCGGCCAGCAGGCGGGATTTGCGCAAGGCAATCTCCCCCCCACCGACGACCAACACACGACTGCCGCGCAGGTTGTGGAACAGCGGCAGAAATTCCATTTAGCCGATGACCTCAATGCCGCCCATGTACGGTTTGAGTACCGCCGGTACACGGATCGAACCGTCGGCCTGTTGATAGTTCTCCAGCACTGCCACCAGGGTACGACCGACCGCCAGACCGGAACCGTTCAGGGTGTGAACCAGCTCAGGCTTGCCGGTTTCCGGGTTACGGAAGCGCGCTTGCATGCGACGGGCCTGGAAATCGCCGCAGTTGGAGCACGACGAAATTTCACGGTATTTGTCCTGGCTCGGAATCCACACTTCCAGGTCGTAGGTCTTGACCGCGCTGAAACCCATGTCGCCGGTACACAGCGCCAGGGTACGGTACGGCAGTTCCAGCAGTTGCAGGACTTTCTCGGCGTTGGCGGTCAGGCCTTCCAGCGCTTGCATCGAAGTCGATGGCTCGACGATCTGGACCATTTCGACCTTGTCGAACTGGTGCTGACGAATCATCCCGCGTGTGTCACGACCCGACGCACCGGCTTCGCTACGGAAGCACGGGGTGTGGGCCACGAATTTGATCGGCAGCAGTTTCGGGTCAATGATTTCGCCAGAAACGATGTTGGTCAGCGACACTTCAGCGGTCGGAATCAGGTACAGATCGGCTTCGCCTTCGCGGCTGATCTTGAACAGGTCTTCCTCGAACTTCGGCAGTTGACCGGTGCCCTGCAAGGCCGGCGCCTGAACCAGATACGGCGTGTAAGCCTCTTCGTAGCCATGCTCGCTGGTGTGCAGGTTGATCATGAACTGCGCGAGGGCGCGGTGCAGACGAGCGATCGGCCCGCGCAGCAAGGCGAAACGGGCGCCGGACAGCTTGGCGGCGGTTTCAAAATCCAGCCAGCCGAACTTCTCGCCCAGCGCAACGTGATCCTTGACCTCGAAGTCGAAGGTGGTCGGCGTGCCCCAGCGGCGCACTTCGACGTTGCCGTCTTCGTCATCACCAATCGGCACCGACTCGTGTGGCAGGTTCGGGATACCCAGCACAATCGAGTCCAGCTCGGTCTGGATCGCGTCCAGCTCGAACTTGCCGACACCAAGCTCGTTCGCCATGCGCTCGACGTCAGCCATCAACGGCGCGATGTCTTCGCCGCGCTGCTTGGCCTGACCGATGGATTTGGAGCGCGCGTTACGTTCAGCCTGCAGCG
The DNA here is from genome assembly GCF_059418545.1 of Pseudomonas sp. GW821-FHT07G10. Taxonomy (NCBI): domain Bacteria; kingdom Pseudomonadati; phylum Pseudomonadota; class Gammaproteobacteria; order Pseudomonadales; family Pseudomonadaceae; genus Pseudomonas; species Pseudomonas sp. GW821-FHT07G10. The sequence continues at coordinate 10,901 of NZ_JBWKQB010000036.1, forward strand.
CTTCGGTGCGGGTCTGGACGGTCTTGCGCTGTTCTTCCAGCGCTTCGATGCGCGCAACATCCAAGGCATAGCCACGGGATGCCAGGCGGTCCGCTACGTCCTGAAGGTTGCTACGTAACAGTTTGGAATCGAGCATGTCGGTCTCTCGTTTATCAAAGTTTGGTCAAGGACAGGCCAGCCCAGGTCGCGAGCAGCCCGCCGAATACGCTGATGGCCGCATAGCCCAAGGCCAGCGGTACCTGTCCGCTTTCCAGCAGACGCACCGTATCCAGTGAAAAGGATGAAAAAGTCGTCAGGCCGCCAAGAAAACCCACCATCAATCCGGCCCGCACCTCAATCGGCACCTCCGGACGCAGCATGAACAGGCCATACAAAAAGCCGATCAACAGGCAGCCCACGATATTAACGGCCAGCGTCGCGGTATAGAAGTGCCGAGGCCAATTAGCGTTGATCCAGTTGCCGGCAGCAAAGCGCAACAGCGTCCCGGCGATGCCCCCCACGGAGACCGCGACAATCAATGGAATCAAGGCTTTCTCCGCTGTTTTGGGCTGAGCCTGTCCAGTTCTGCGAGGTGATTGAGCTTCTCGCCGATTTTCAGTTCAAGGCCACGGGGCACTGGCTGATAGAAGTGCTGTGGTTCGAGATCGTCCGGAAAGTAGTCCTCGCCGGCAGCATAAGCATCGGGCTCATCGTGGGCGTAACGGTATTCGTCGCCATAACCCAGCTGTTTCATCAGCTTGGTCGGCGCATTGCGCAAATGCAGCGGTACTTCCAGGGAACCATGTTCGGCGGCACTGCGCATGGCGGCCTTGAAGCCCATGTACACCGCATTGCTTTTCGGTGCGCAGGCCAGATAGGTGATGGCCTGAGCCACCGCCAACTCGCCCTCGGGACTGCCCAGACGCTCCTGAACATCCCAGGCCGCGAGGCACAGGCTCAGGGCCCGCGGATCGGCATTACCGATGTCTTCACTGGCCATGCGCACCACACGCCGCGCCAGATACAGCGGATCACAACCACCGTCGAGCATGCGTGCGAACCAATACAGCGCGCCGTCCGGATTGGAACCGCGCACCGATTTGTGCAGCGCAGATATCTGATCGTAAAAAGCTTCGCCACCCTTGTCGAAACGCCGACGGGTATCGCCCAGCAGGCTTTGCAGCAGTTCGACACCGATTTCAGTGCCGTCCTCGGCCAGATCGGAAGCGTTCTCCAACAGGTTGAGCAAACGCCGGCCGTCGCCATCGGCTGCCGCCAGCAGCATCTTGAAACCTTCATCACCGAGGCTCAGTTGCCGCTTGCCGAGGCCGCGCTCTTCGGTCAGCGCGCGCTGCACCAGTTTGTGCAGTGCCGCCTCATCAAGGCTTTTGAGGACGTAGACGCGTGCACGGGACAACAGTGCGTTGTTCAACTCGAAGGACGGGTTTTCTGTCGTCGCGCCGATAAAGATCAACGTGCCGTCTTCGACATAGGGTAGAAACGCGTCCTGCTGCGACTTGTTGAAACGGTGCACTTCGTCGACGAACAGAATGGTTCGCTTGCCGTATTGCCCAGCCTGTTGCTTGGCAACTTCTACCGCCTGACGAATCTCTTTGACCCCGGCCAGCACAGCCGAGACCGTTTCGAAATGCGCATCCGAGACTTTCGCCAGCAAGCGCGCCAAAGTGGTTTTACCCACCCCTGGCGGCCCCCAGAAAATCATTGAATGCAAGGCACCCTGCTCCAGGGCTTCGCGCAAAGGCTTGCCGCGAGCGAGCAGGTGTTCCTGACCGACGTACTCGTCCAGGTTGGTCGAGCGCAAGCGCGCGGCCAAGGGTTGAGCAATCGGATCACTTCGAAACAGGTCCATGGCAGCGTTTGAAACCTCTTGGCTCTTTATTCTTGCTCTTTATTCCTGGATCACATCGGCACCCTTGGGGATGTCGAACTTGAACCTGGAAGCCGGAATCGGCTCGTTGGCCTTGACCCCGGTGAACAGGATGTTGGTGCGCTGACCGACACTGTCGATCATCTGCATGTCATTGACCATGCCGTTACGGAACGACAGACGCAGGCTGTCGAACAGCGTGTCCTTGGTCTTGGGCTTGAGCGTGAAGTCGATCACGCCGCCGGCTTCCTTGGAAGTGATGGCGAAGCTCTGGCTGATTTTCGACACGTCACCGGACAACAACAGTGCTGGCGTCTGGGTCAGGCGTTGATCGAGGTTCTTGATGGTGACCTGTTGCAGGTCTGGGTCCCACAGGGATACCTTCTTGCCGTCGGAAACCATCAGTTGCTCTTGTGGCGCATCGGTGTGCCAGTAGAACAGGCCCGGACGCTGCAACGACATCTCGCCAGCGGTTTCCTGCAACTGAGTGCCGCTGCCATCGAGGGTCAGCTGCGAGAAACGTGCGGTCAGGGTCTGCGACTTTTCGAGCAGTTGAGTCAGACGCGCTACGTCCTTGTCATCGGCGTGGGCCGAAAGTGTGGTTAAAGCCAGTACCGGCAGCAACAGCATGCGGATAAGACGCATGGGAGTCCTCTTTGATATTCGTTTGAATGGCATGCCGCGTGATCTCACGCGGCACCGGTCAGTCGCGCATTGGGCCTGGGGCGAGTACTTCACGCGAACCGTTGGTATTCATGGACGTCACGACCCCGGCCATCTCCATGGCTTCGATCATGCGCGCAGCGCGGTTGTAGCCGATCTTGAGTTTGCGTTGAACCGCCGAGATAGAGGCGCGGCGGCTTTCCAGCACGAACTGCACTGCTTCGTCGTAAAGCGCATCGGTTTCGCTGTCATCGTCGCCACCGCCGCTGCCACCGTCAAAGCCGCTACCGGCCTCTTCGACACCGGCGAGGATGTCGTCGTTGTACTCCGGCGCACCGCGCAGTTTCCAGGCTTCAACCACCCGGTGAACTTCATCATCGGAAACGAACGCGCCGTGCACCCGAATCGGCAGGCTGGTGCCCGGCGGCATGTAGAGCATGTCACCGTGACCCAGCAATTGCTCGGCGCCACCCTGATCGATGATGGTTCGCGAGTCGATCTTGCTCGATACCTGGAACGCCATACGGGTCGGAATGTTGGCCTTGATCAGACCGGTGATCACGTCCACCGATGGACGCTGGGTCGCCAGAATCAAGTGAATACCGGCAGCACGGGCTTTCTGGGCGATCCGCGCGATCAGTTCTTCAACCTTCTTGCCGACGATCATCATCATGTCGGCAAATTCGTCGACCACCACCACGATGGTCGGCAACTTGGTCAGCAGCGGCGCTTCGTCGTGAATGCTTTCGCGGTTGTACAGCGGATCCGTCAGCGGTGTACCCGCCTCCTGCGCCTCTCTCACCTTCTGGTTGAAGCCGGACAGGTTACGCACGCCCATCTTCGCCATCAGCTTGTAGCGACGTTCCATCTCGGCCACGCTCCAACGCAGTGCGTTGGCGGCGTCCTTCATGTCGGTAACCACCGGGCACAGCAAGTGCGGAATGCCTTCGTAGATCGACAATTCAAGCATTTTCGGGTCGATCATGATCAGTTTGGCGTCTTCCGGGCCCGACTTGAACAGAATCGACAGAATCATCGCGTTCACGCCCACCGACTTACCGGAACCGGTGGTACCGGCCACCAGCAAGTGAGGCATTTTTGCCAGGTCAGTGATAACCGGCTTGCCACCGATGTCATGGCCCAGGGCCAAGGTGACCGGGGATTTGGCGTCATCGTATTCCGGGGTCGACAACACTTCGGAGAAGCGCACGATCTGCCGGTCTTCGTTAGGAATCTCGATGCCGACGGTGGTCTTGCCGGGAATCACTTCCACGACCCGCACACTGGTCACTGCCAGCGAACGCGCCAGGTCTTTGGCCAGGTTGGAAATACGGCTGACCTTTACCCCGGCCGCCGGTTGAATCTCGTAACGGGTAATCACCGGGCCTGGGTGAATCGAATCCACCGAGACCTCGACACCGAATTCCTTGAGTTTGATTTCCAGCAGATGGCCAACGGCAGCCAGCGACTCAGGCGAATAGTTGAGCTGTTTCTTTTCTGCCGGATCGAGAATCGAGATCGGCGGCAAGGTGCCTTCCACCGCACTGTCGACGAACAGCGGCGCCTGTTTCTCTTTCTCAACGCGCTTGCTCGGCTCCGGCGCCTTGGGCGGTGCCGGGGCAATGACCGGCGGAACCTGTTTCTCGCGATCGGACATGTGCTTGCTCAGGGCTTGCTCACGCTCGATCAAGCGTTCTTTGACTTTGGCCTGTTCACGCTTGTCGGTTACGGTCGGGGCCACCACTTCGTTGACCCGGGTATCGACTTCACGCAATTGCGCAACCAGCTGCTTGCGTTCATTGCGCGCCGCCCACCAGCGATTGGCCGCCCCCTGGAACAGTTCGAACAGATCGAGGGTGATCTTGCCGGTCACGTCCATGACCTTGAACCACGAAAGGTCGGTGAACACCGTCAGGCCGAACAGAAACAACGCAATGAACATCAGGGTGCTGCCCTGGATGTTGAGCGCGTTCTTCGCCAGGTCACCGAGGCTTTCGCCCAATGCACCGCCAGCGCCCGCCGGCAAGCCGGTCGGCGCATGGAAGTGGATGTGTGCCAGGGCCGCGCCCGACAGCACCAGAAACACCAGGCCGATCAGACGCCAGGAAAACAACCAGCCGCTCCACAGCCAAGGCTCGTGGCGCTGACGGAAAATCTGATAAGCCTTGATCGCCAATAGCAACGGAAAGATATAAGCGAAATAGCCCAGCACCATGAACAGAATATCGGCGCTGTAGGAGCCCGCAGGCCCGCCGAAGTTCTGCACATTCTCAATTTTGCTGTTGTGACTCCAGCCCGGATCATCCTTGCCATATGTCAACAATGCCATCATCAGGAACAGGCATAAGGCTCCAATGGCAATCAGCGCACCTTCCTTTAACCGGTAGTGCAGTTGCTGACGCCAGAGCGGAACTACTGTTTTAGGTGTAGCGGTGGATTTCTTCAAAACGCGTCTTTTCCTGCGCCTGTAGCGCGACCAACTGTTGATTGACTATAAAAACTGCTCAATCCGAGCAGGTAACAAAGTTAACGAGCGTAACTGGAGCTACTTTTAACACTCTGGCCTTCGATTCTGAAACTGTAGAAGTTGCCGAAGGCTGCGATCTTTATAGTGCTTGCTCCTGCCAGCACAGGTTGGTGATCAGTGAACATTCTGTTACAGACCCGCATTGTACGGGTTTGTCCGCCCGATGCCACGCCAGAGCAGCTTCGGTGTAGCATAGCCAACAGCACTTTACGCGCGGTTCAATTTGAGCATGCATTCTCTTTTGTGACAAAGGCTTATGAGGTGTTTTTATGAGCGAAGCGAAGCATTCACGCCTGATTATCCTGGGCTCGGGCCCTGCCGGTTACAGCGCCGCCGTATATGCCGCTCGCGCCAACCTCAAGCCGATGGTTATTACCGGCCTGCAGGCCGGCGGTCAACTGACCACCACCATCGAAGTCGACAACTGGCCCGGCGACGTGGAAGGCCTGACCGGACCCGTGCTTATGGAGCGCATGCACAAACATGCCGAGCGCTTCGACACCGAGATCGTCTACGACCACATCCATACTGCAGAGTTGCAGCAGCGTCCGTTTATCCTCACCGGCGATAGCGGCACTTATACCTGCGACGCGCTGATCATTGCTACCGGCGCCTCTGCGCAATACCTGGGCCTGCCATCCGAAGAAACCTTTGCCGGTAAAGGTGTCTCTGCCTGCGCAACCTGCGACGGTTTCTTCTACCGCAATCAAGTGGTTGCGGTGGTCGGTGGCGGCAACACCGCCGTGGAAGAAGCACTTTATCTGTCCAACATTGCCAAGGAAGTCCACCTGATTCACCGTCGCGACAAACTGCGCTCGGAGAAAATCCTTCAGGACAAACTCTTCGAAAAGGCCGCCAACGGTAGTATCCATCTGCACTGGAACCAGAACCTCGACGAGGTGCTGGGCGATGCCAGCGGCGTAACCGGCGCCCGTCTGCGGGACAGCAATACGGGTGAGACCAGGGATCTGGCGTTGACCGGCGTATTCATCGCTATCGGCCACAAACCCAATACCGACCTGTTCCAGGGCCAACTGGAAATGCGCAACGGCTACCTGCTGATCAAGGGCGGCAGCGAAGGCGATGCCACCGCAACCGGCATTGAAGGCGTGTTCGCGGCCGGCGACGTCGCCGATCATGTCTACCGCCAGGCCGTCACCTCAGCCGGCGCCGGCTGCATGGCGGCACTGGACGCCGAGAAGTACCTCGACGACAACTGATCATCCAGCGCCTCACGGCGGGCCATACGACCCGCCATCGCCCTCCCCTTCTGCAAGTCGGAATGCCATGCTGACCTGGTTACAACGCAACACCCTGACCTTTCCGCCGCTGGAAAAAGCCATGCGCGACCCCAACGGTTTGCTCGCAGCCGGTGGCGATCTGTCCGCCGATCGCTTGATCCAGGCCTACCGCCATGGCTGCTTCCCATGGTTCTCGGAAGGCCAGCCGATTCTCTGGTGGTCGCCCGATCCGCGTACAGTGCTGTTTCCAGAGGAGCTGCACGTCTCGCGCAGCCTGAACAAGCTGCTGCGTCAGCAGCGCTATGAGGTGACCTTCGATCGCGATTTCAGCTCGGTAATCCGGGCATGCGCCGCACCTCGCGACTACGCCGACGGAACCTGGATCACCGACGCCATGCAGGCTGCCTACTTGCATTTGCATCAGCGAGGTTATGCACACTCGGTCGAAGTCTGGGATCAAGGCGTTCTGGTCGGCGGGCTCTACGGACTGGCGATGGGGCAACTGTTTTTCGGCGAATCCATGTTTAGCCGCGCCGACAACGCCTCGAAATTCGGCTTCGCTACACTGGTCAAACACCTCCAGCAATGGGGTTTCGTGCTGATTGACTGCCAGATGCCAACCGACCATCTGCACAGCCTGGGCGCTCGCGCCATACCTCGCAGCAGTTTTTCCGGCTATTTGCAGCAGCATCTCGACCAACCCAATACTGCCACCTGGGTTTGCTAGGCGACTTCTCCCAGCCTGGCTTACACTTAATTCAAAAGCTTATACCGAGGGTTGATCATGACCGAGTTGGCGCGCCTGAAGTTTTATGCCACTCAGCCCCACTCTTGCAGCTATCTGCCCGAAGAGCAGGCCACCACGCTGTTCCTCGACCCTAGTCAGCCAATGGATGTGCACGTCTACGCAGATCTGTCCGAAATGGGTTTTCGTCGCAGTGGCGACCACCTTTACCGGCCGCATTGCCAAAACTGCAATGCCTGTGTTCCAGCACGAATTCCCGTGACGCAGTTTCTGCCTAATCGTCAGCAGAAACGCATCTTCAAGCGCAATGCCGATCTTCAGGTCCGGCCTGCGAAACCCGGCTTCAGCGAAGAGTATTTCGATCTTTACCAGCGCTATATCGAGCAGCGTCACGCTGATGGCGATATGTATCCGCCGAGTCGCGATCAGTTTTCAACCTTTCTGGTCCGTGACCTGCCGTTCTCCAGATTCTATGAATTCCGTCTTGAGGGACGCCTGCTGGCGGTAGCCGTCACGGATCTGCTGCCCAACGGCTTATCGGCGGTCTACACCTTCTATGAACCCGAGGAAGAACGCCGCAGCCTGGGCCGCTATGCGATTCTCTGGCAGATTGGCGAGGCCCGGCGCCTGGGGCTGGACGCCGTCTACCTCGGGTACTGGATCAAGAACTGCAAAAAGATGAACTACAAGACCCAATATCGCCCCATCGAGCTACTCATTAACCAGAGATGGGTCACCCTGAACTAGAAGCCCTTGGCTTAAACCCCACTTTTCGGGCACAATGCACGCCGCTTTTGCCTGGCGCAGTTGCACCGGGCCATTCATTGGACACCGAGGGCTTTACTGCATGTCGAAAGAAGACAGCTTCGAAATGGAAGGCACTGTCGTCGACACCCTGCCCAACACCATGTTTCGTGTGGAGTTGGAAAATGGGCACGTCGTAACCGCGCATATTTCCGGCAAGATGCGCAAGAACTACATTCGTATTCTTACCGGTGACAAAGTGCGCGTCGAGCTGACGCCCTATGACTTGAGCAAAGGGCGCATCACTTACCGCGCTCGTTAAGCAAGTCAATACAAAACGCCCGGCTTATGCCGGGCGTTTTTGTTTGTTGATCGTTCCCACGCTCCGCGTGGGAACGATCCCCCAGACAGCAAAAAGGCGCCTTTCGGCGCCTTTCGCTTTACAGCAACAACTGTCAGGCCATTTCTGCAGTGGTCTCGAACTCGAAGGTCAACTCGCCGTCCTTGAGGTCGATGTGTACCACGCCACCATGCTCGGCCAGTTCGCCAAAGAGAATTTCCTCAGCGAGCGGACGCTTGATCTTGTCCTGAATCAAGCGAGCCATTGGTCGCGCGCCCATCAGCACATCGTAGCCACCCGCCGCCAGCCAACCGCGTGCAGCATCGGTCACTTCGAGCAGTACACGCTTGTCTTCCAGTTGCGCCTGAAGCTCGGTAAGGAACTTGTCCACCACGCTTTTGATGACCTCATGACTGAGGCGACCAAACTGGATAATGGTGTCCAGACGGTTACGGAATTCCGGTGTAAAGCTCTTCTTGATCGCTTCCATCGCATCGGAAGAGTGATCTTGATAAGTGAAGCCGATTGACGCACGCGCTGCGGTTTCGGCACCGGCGTTGGTCGTCATGATGACGATCACGTTACGGAAATCTGCCTTGCGCCCGTTGTTATCCGTCAGCGTACCGTGATCCATGACCTGCAACAGCAGGTTGAAGACTTCCGGATGCGCCTTCTCGATCTCATCGAGCAACAGCACGCAGTGAGGCTGCTTGGTGATCGCTTCGGTCAGCAAACCGCCCTGATCGAAGCCCACGTAGCCTGGAGGTGCACCGATCAAGCGGGAAACGGTGTGGCGCTCCATGTACTCGGACATATCGAAGCGAACCAGTTCAATCCCCAACGCCTTGGCCAGCTGCCGCGCGGCCTCGGTTTTACCGACACCCGTAGGACCTGCGAACAGGAACGAACCCACAGGTTTGTCGGGCGACTTCAAGCCGGCACGGGACAGCTTGATCGCAGTCGACAAGGAGTCGATCGCTGCATCCTGCCCGAATACTGTCAGTTTCAAGTCACGCTCAAGGTTACGCAGCAGCTCTTTGTCCGAACTGGTGACGTGCTTGGGCGGAATCCGCGCGATCTTCGCCACGATGTCCTCGACCTGAGCCACCTCGATGCGTTTCACACGCTTCTCGATTGGCTGCAGGCGCTGGTAGGCACCCGCCTCGTCGATAACGTCGATAGCCTTGTCCGGCATGTGTCGGTCATTGATATAACGCGACGCCAGCTCAGCCGCGGCACGCAACGCCTCATCACTGTATTCGATACCGTGATGCAGCTCGAAGCGCCCCTTGAGCCCCCTGAGAATGCCAATGGTGTCTTCTACCGAAGGTTCAGACACATCGACCTTCTGGAAGCGACGAGCCAGGGCACGATCCTTCTCGAAGATGCCACGGAATTCCTGGAAGGTGGTCGAGCCGATGCACCGGATATCACCCGAAGACAGCAACGGCTTGAGCAGGTTCGAGGCATCCATGACACCACCGGACGCTGCACCGGCGCCAATGATGGTGTGGATTTCGTCGATAAACAGAATCGCTTGCGGACGCTTCTTCAGCTCGTTGAGCAACGCCTTGAAGCGCTTCTCGAAATCGCCGCGGTATTTGGTCCCGGCCAGCAGCGCTCCCAGATCGAGGGAATAGACGACACTGTGAGCCAACAGATCAGGCACCTGATTGTCGACAATGCGCTTGGCCAGACCTTCGGCGATCGCGGTTTTACCCACGCCCGCCTCACCCACCAACAGCGGATTGTTTTTACGCCGACGCGCCAGAATCTGCGCAACGCGCTCGACCTCCAGCTCCCGGCCTACCAACGGGTCTATTCGACCCTGGCGCGCGAGCTCGTTGAGGTTGCTGGCATAAGCATCCAGAGGATTGCCTGAAGAAGAAGACTCACCGCCCTCGTCGTCCTGCATATCTTGCTCACCTTCAGAGTGTTCGCCATGCCCTGGCACTTTCGAGATGCCATGAGCGATGTAGTTGACGACATCGATGCGCGCAACGCTCTGCTGTTTCAGCAGAAACACTGCCTGACTCTCTTGCTCACTGAAGATTGCGACCAGCACGTTGGCACCAGTCACCTCGCGTTTACCCGAGCTCTGTACGTGAAAGACAGCACGTTGCAGTACACGCTGGAAGCCCAGGGTTGGCTGGGTTTCGCGATCCTCGTCATGAAGAGGGATCAATGGCGTGGTGGAGTCGATAAACTCCTGCAGGTCATGCTTGAGTTTGTCGAGGTTTGCGCCGCAGGCACGCAGAACGGTGGCGGCTGCCTCATTATCCAAAAGAGCCAACAAAAGGTGCTCGACCGTCATGAACTCATGACGTTTTGAGCGGGCCTCCTTGAAGGCGAGATTGAGGGTGACTTCGAGCTCGCGGTTTAACATAGCTTCACCTCATACCCAAGTGGTCGGCGTTAACCGTCCTTCTCGATTTCACAGAGTAGCGGATGCTGGCTTTCCCTGGCGTACTGGTTGACCTGCATGGCCTTGGTCTCGGCGATGTCGCGGGTAAACACTCCACATACTGCCCGTCCTTCTGTATGAACGGCCAGCATTACCTTGGTCGCCAACTCTCGATTCAGGTTAAAAAACACCTCGAGCACTTCGACGACGAAATCCATCGGTGTGTAGTCATCGTTAAACAAAACCACCTTGTACATCGGCGGCGCCTGCAACGCGGGCTTAGCCTCCTGTACAGCCAAGCCAGCGGAATCGTCGTCGTGTAAATCCGGGCGATCCTGATTGAATGTTAGTCGAATCTGGCTGATTGCATGCATGGAAAGAAAGGTTCGTTAGTTGAACAAATACTGTGGTGGGGGCGCCCAGGCAGGATTTCAACTCTGACCGCCCGGTCACCTTGACTATCGGCAAAACGGTGTTACAACCAATAGGGCCCACAGTGGGTAATAAACGTCCGCACAGTCAACCCGATTTCCGGGTTTGAGTGCTGATGAACTGGATGATACTCCAGTGATGGAGTCTGTTGCAGAGGGATATGAGCATGGCAAGCGGCAAGGTCAAGTGGTTCAACAATGCCAAGGGGTATGGATTCATCAACGAGGACGGCAAGGACGAAGATCTGTTTGCCCATTACTCGGCCATTAAAATGGATGGCTACAAAACCCTGAAAGCAGGACAAGCCGTTTGTTTCGATATCATCCAGGGGCCAAAAGGCTTGCATGCGATTGAAATCAGGTCAGCCACTGCACAGGCAGCCCAGACGACCCCTCCAACCCACCACGAAACCATATCAAGCTGACCACACCAAACATCCAGTCATAAAAAAACCGACCGACTCATTCACTTGAGTCGGCCGGTTCTGCTTGGCGCGGATCAGCTTACATGTGAGAAATCAGAGCATCGCCGAACGCAGAAGACGACAGCAGCTTGGCGCCGTCCATCAGACGCTCGAAGTCATAGGTCACTGTCTTGGCCGAGATAGCGCCGTTGGTGCCTTTGATGATCAGGTCAGCCGCTTCGGTCCAGCCCATGTGGCGTAGCATCATTTCAGCAGACAGGATCAGCGAACCCGGGTTCACCTGGTCTTTGCCCGCGTACTTTGGAGCCGTACCGTGGGTGGCTTCGAACATCGCGACGGTGTCCGACAGGTTGGCGCCTGGTGCGATACCGATACCACCCACTTCGGCCGCCAGGGCGTCGGACAGGTAGTCACCGTTCAGGTTCAGGGTCGCGATCACATCGTATTCAGCCGGGCGCAGCAGAATTTGCTGCAGCATGGCATCGGCGATGGCATCTTTGACGATGACATTCTTGCCGGTTCTAGGGTTCTTGAACTGCATCCAGGGACCGCCATCGAGCAAGGTAGCGCCGAATTCTTCAGCAGCCACTTCGTAGGCCCACTCTTTGAAGGCACCTTCGGTGAACTTCATGATGTTGCCTTTGTGCACGATAGTCAGCGAGTCGCGATCATTGTCGACTACATACTGCAGGGCCTTGCGCGCCAGACGCTTGGTGCCTTCCAGGGAAACCGGCTTGACGCCGATACCGCAGTTCTGGTCGAAACGGATTTTAGTGACACCCATTTCGTCTTTCAGGAATTTGATGACCTTGATCGCTTCTGGCGAACCGGCCTTCCACTCGATACCGGCATAAATGTCTTCCGAGTTTTCACGGAAGATCGTCATGTCGACGTCGCCAGGCTTCTTGACCGGGCTAGGCACGCCTTCGAACCAACGCACTGGACGCAGGCAAACATAAAGGTCCAGCTGCTGACGCAGGGCGACGTTCAGGGAGCGGATGCCGCCACCGACCGGAGTGGTCAGCGGGCCTTTGATGGAAACGACGTAGTCTTTAACAGCATCCAGAGTTTCCTGAGGCAACCAGGTGTCCTGGTCGTAGACCTGGGTAGCCTTCTCGCCGGCGTAGACTTCCATCCAGGAGATTTTACGATCGCCACCGTAAGCTTTCTTAACAGCAGCATCGACAACCTTGATCATGACCGGGCTGATGTCGACGCCAATACCATCACCTTCGATGAAAGGGATGATCGGGTTATTAGGAACATTGAGAGAATGGTCTGCATTGACGGTGATTTTGTCGCCGACTGCTGGAACCTGAATCTTCTTGTATCCCATGCTGAACTCCGTTACGTGGATTGAACATCTGGCTGCTCTGGAGCGTACCCCAGTTGAATCTGGACGGGAACCTTATGTTCCATACATCCAGGGCCAAACCTATACTCTTTGCGGCCTACAAGCCTGAAAGCAAAGGTAAAAACGACAAAATCGAGGACCAGGGCGATCAGTGTACGGCGACCCTGCGAGCCGATCCTTTAGACCAATGGACGTCACCTCGAATACGCGACCTATCGTCGCAACACCAAAGACCTATGTATAATGCGCCGGTGACCACAGAGTCACACCGGCTGACCTGTCTGGAATGAGACTTTCAAGCCCGAAAAGACTGGGTTGTTACCGCGACCCGGTCGTCTGACGCTCGACTGATGCACCCAACATCACCGCGAAGAAACCTCGACTTTCGGCTCATGGATGACTTTGAACGAAAGCGCTCACCCCCGCGCAACTCGAGATTCCGAGCACGCCTAGCAAAGAAGAGAGTTAATCCGAATATGCCCACCCGCTCGAAGATCATCTACACCTTCACCGACGAAGCCCCAGCCCTCGCCACCTATTCACTGCTGCCTATCGTAGAGGCCTTCACCGCCTCCGCTGATATCGCCGTGGAAACCCGCGATATCTCTCTTGCAGGGCGCATCCTGGCAAGCTTCCCCGAGCAATTGGGCGACAAAGCCGTAGCCGACCACCTCGCCGAACTGGGCGCCCTGGCCGTCACGCCTGAAGCCAACATCATCAAGCTGCCGAATATCAGCGCCTCGGTTCCGCAACTGCAGGCCGCGATCAAAGAATTGCAAGCCCAGGGCTTTGAACTGCCGGACTATCCGGAAACCGTGACCAGCGATGCCGACAAGAGCGCCAGAGCGGCTTACGACAAGGTCAAGGGCAGCGCCGTAAATCCGGTTCTGCGCGAAGGCAACTCTGACCGCCGCGCCCCGCTGTCGGTCAAGAACTACGCCCGCAAGCACCCGCACAAAATGGGCGCCTGGAGCTCGGACTCCAAGTCCCACGTCGCTCACATGAGCGCTGGCGATTTCTACGGCAGCGAAAAAGCCGCCCTGATCGACGCCAAAGACAGCGTTAAAATCGAACTGATCGCTCGGGATGGCAGTACCACCGTCCTGAAAGAAAAAACCACCGTACAAGCCGGTGAGATCCTCGATTGCGCCGTACTGAGCAAAAACGCCCTGCGCAGCTTCATCGCCGCTGAAATCGAAGACGCCAGGCAAAAAGGCGTGCTGCTGTCGGTTCACCTGAAAGCGACCATGATGAAGGTCTCCGACCCGATCATGTTCGGCCAGATCGTTGCCGAGTTCTATAAAGACGCCCTGAGCAAGCACGCTGACGTGCTGGCACAGATCGGCTTCAACCTGAACAACGGCATCGGCGACCTGTACGCCCGCATCAAGGCCCTGCCGGCTGAGCAGCAAGCACAGATCGAAGCCGACATTCAGGCGGTCTACGCCGTTCGTCCGTCGCTGGCCATGGTCAACTCCGACAAAGGCATCACCAACCTGCACGTGCCGAGCGACGTGATCGTCGACGCCTCGATGCCAGCCATGATCCGTGACTCCGGCAAGATGTGGGGCACCGATGGCCAACTGCACGACACCAAGGCCGTGATCCCGGATCGTTGCTACGCCACCATCTACCAGGCGGTGATCGAAGACTGCAAGCAACACGGCGCCTTCGACCCAACCACCATGGGCAGCGTGCCAAACGTTGGCCTGATGGCGAAAAAAGCCGAAGAGTACGGTTCCCACGACAAGACCTTCCAGATCAAGGCTGACGGCGTTGTTCGCGTTTCCGACAGCGCTGGCCGCACTCTGCTGGAACAGTCGGTTGAAGCCGGCGACATCTTCCGCATGTGCCAGACCAAAGACGCGCCGATCCAGGACTGGGTCAAACTGGCCGTCAACCGTGCTCGCGCCAGCAGCACCCCGGCGATCTTCTGGCTGGACCCAATGCGCGCCCACGACGGCGTGGTGATCGAGAAAGTTCAGGCCTACCTGAAGGATCACGACACATCCGGCCTGGACATCCGCATCATGTCGCCAGTCGACGCCATGGCGTTCACGCTGACGCGCATCCGCGCCGGTCAGGACACCATCTCGGTGACCGGTAACGTACTGCGCGACTACCTGACCGACCTGTTCCCGATCATGGAGCTGGGCACCAGCGCCAAGATGCTGTCGATCGTTCCGCTGATGAACGGCGGCGGTCTGTTCGAAACCGGCGCTGGCGGTTCAGCACCGAAGCACGTTCAGCAGTTGCTGGAAGAAAACTTCCTGCGCTGGGATTCGCTGGGTGAGTTCCTGGCTCTGGCCGCCTCCCTTGAGCATCTGGGTGTGACTTACAACAACCCGAAAGCCCTGGTACTGGCCAAGACTCTGGATCAGGCCACCGGTCAGTTCCTGGACAACAACAAGTCGCCTGCACGCAAAGTCGGCAACATCGACAACCGCGGCAGCCACTTCTACCTGGCGCTGTACTGGGCCCAGGCCCTGGCCGCCCAGACTGAAGATGCCGCCCTCCAGGCGCAATTTGGCCAACTGGCGAAAACCCTGACCGAAAACGAGGCGGCCATCGTTGCCGAGCTCAACGCCGTTCAGGGCAAACCAGTGGAAATCGGTGGCTACTACTACGCCACGCCAGCACTGATCAGCAAGGCCATGCGCCCTAGCGAAATCTTCAACGCGGCAATCGCTGCGCTGGCTTCCGACAGCCTGGCTGCCTGATAGCGCTGCAACATCACAAGCCCCGGCCCTGCGCCGGGGTTTCTGTTTATGGCTTGCGCTTTTCTGTAGGAGCCAAGCTTGCTCGCGATGGCATCACCGCGATTCAACAGACAGACCGCGCCGCCTGCATCGCGAGCAAGCTCGGCTCCTACAAGGACCGCGTTCGCTTTATGATGACCTTCTCTCCCAAGGCAAGCACTTATATGGATTGGCAACCCCACATCACCGTCGCCACGATCATCGAAGATCAGGGCCGCTTCCTGATGGTCGAGGAACTCGCGGGCGGACGAGCGGTGCTCAATCAGCCCGCCGGGCACCTGGATCCCGACGAAACACTGATCGACGCCGCGATTCGTGAAACCCTCGAAGAAACCGGCTGGGACATCGAACTGACCGGCGTTATCGGCATCTACCTCTATACTGCTCCAAGCAACGGCGTGACCTACCAACGCGTGTGCTTTGCTGGCAAACCGCTACAGCATCATCCCGATTATCAGCTGGATGACGGCATTATCGGCCCGCGCTGGCTAACCCGCACCGAGTTGCTGGAACGACGCCCGGACTGGCGCAGCGAGCTAATCCTCCAGTGCATCGACGATTATTTGAGCGGCAAGCTGCACAGTCTCGAGCTGATCCGCCCTTCTCTTTAGCCTTGCAGGCTCCGGCCTGTTAGAATCGCGTCCTTTTTCAAGACACCCTTTGAATCCCTATGCGTGATCCAGCCCCTTCTGACACACAAAAGAAGCGCGTTATCGTCGGCATGTCCGGCGGCGTGGACTCTTCCGTTTCCGCCCTACTGCTGATCGAGCAGGGTTATCAGGTGGAAGGCCTGTTCATGAAGAACTGGGAGGAGGACGACGGAACGGACTATTGCACCGCCATGGACGATCTGGCCGACGCTCAAGCCGTTTGCGACAAGATTGGCATCAAGCTGCACACCGCCAACTTCGCCGCTGAGTACTGGGACAACGTGTTCGAGCATTTCCTGGCCGAATACAAAGCCGGGCGCACACCGAACCCGGACATCCTCTGCAACCGCGAAATCAAGTTCAAGGCGTTCCTCGACTACGCCCTGATGCTCGGTGCCGACCTGATCGCCACCGGCCACTACGTGCGCCGCCGCGACATCGATGGCCGTACCGAACTGCTCAAAGGCCTGGACCCCAACAAGGATCAGAGCTACTTCCTGCACGCCGTCGGCGGCGAGCAGATCGCCAAGACCCTGTTCCCGGTCGGCGAGCTGGAAAAACCTGCGGTTCGAGCGATTGCCGAGAAACACCAGCTGGCTACCGCGAAGAAAAAGGACTCCACCGGGATCTGCTTTATCGGCGAACGCCGTTTCAGCGACTTCCTCAAGCAATACCTGCCGGCACAGCCTGGCGAGATCAAAACCACCGAAGGTGAAGTGATCGGTCGCCACAACGGCCTGATGTACCACACCATCGGCCAGCGCCAGGGCCTGGGCATCGGCGGCCTGAAAGACGCCGGCGAAGAGCCGTGGTACGTGCTGATCAAGGATCTGGAGCACAACGAGCTGATCGTTGGCCAGGGCAATGATCACCCATGGCTGTTCTCCCGCGCGCTGCTCGCCTCGGACATCTACTGGGTCAACCCGGTCGACCTGAGCACGCCGCGCAAGCTCACTGCGAAAGTCCGCTATCGCCAGAGCGACCAGCCCTGCACCCTGGAAAAAACCGCCAATGGCTATCGCGCTATTTTCGACGACCCGCAGCGCGCAGTAACCCCCGGCCAGTCCGTGGTGTTCTACGACGGCGAAATCTGCCTTGGCGGCGGCGTCATTGAAGTGGCCGAACCCTGGAGCAGCAAGGATTCGCGCGCATGAGCCCGACTCAGGAGCAACTGACAGCCCTGGGCGGTGTTTTTCTCGCCGCAGTCCTGGTCGACAAGATCGCCAAGACCGGCCAGGTCACGGAAGCCGGTCTGAGCTGCATGCTTGGCAGCCTGCTGATCCGTGATCCGAAGGACACCCTGGAAGTCTACGGTGGCGACGACATCAATCTGCGCGAAGGTTATCGCGCACTGATCGGCGCCCTGGAGCGCGACCCGAACACCTTGCAACGCGAACCCTTGCGCTATGCGCTGTCGATGCTCGGCCTCGAGCGACAACTGGCCAAGCGTGACGACATGCTCGAAGTGATCGGCAAACGCTTGCCGCAGATTCAGTCCCAGGTCGAGCATTTCGGCCCGGCCCACGAAAACGTGATCGCCGCTTGTGGAGCGCTGTATCAGGACACCTTGAGCACCCTGCGCCAACGGATTCAGGTGCACGGCGACATGCGCAACCTGCAGCAACCGAGCAACTCGTCGAAGATCCGCGCCCTGTTGCTGGCCGGCATCCGCTCGGCGCGCTTGTGGCGCCAGCTGGGTGGTCATCGCTGGCAGCTGGTATTCAGCCGCCGCAAACTGCTCAAAGAGCTTTATCCGCTGATGCGCAGCAGCTGAACCGCGCCCGCAATATTGTTTTGTAGTCTGTAACGCGTAAACGCTGGTCAGTTGGCAACGGACCAGCGGTTTTTTTTCATGTATGATACGCGCCCCATTTCGTTGCCCGACTGTCCGAGAACACCCCATGCAGCTCTCTTCGCTCACTGCGGTTTCCCCTGTTGACGGCCGCTACGCCGGCAAAACCCAGGCCCTGCGCCCAATTTTCAGCGAATACGGTCTGATCCGTGCTCGCGTCCTGGTTGAAGTGCGCTGGCTCCAGCGCCTGGCCGCTCACGCTAGCATCTACGAAGTCCCGGCGTTTTCCGCCGAAGCCAACGCGGCTCTGAATGAACTGGCGGAAAACTTCTCGCTGGAACACGCCGAGCGCGTCAAAGAGATCGAGCGCACCACCAACCACGACGTTAAAGCCATTGAGTACCTGCTCAAGGAACAGGCCGCCAAACTGCCTGAACTGGCCAACGTCAGTGAATTCATCCACTTTGCCTGCACCAGCGAGGACATCAACAACCTGTCCCACGCCCTGATGCTGCGCGAAGGCCGTGATGAGGTGATGCTGCCGCTGATGCGCCAGACTGCTGAAGCCATTCGCGAGCTGGCGATCCGCTTCGCCGACGTGCCGATGCTCTCGCGCACCCACGGTCAACCGGCTTCGCCGACCACCCTGGGCAAAGAACTGGCCAACGTGGTTTACCGCCTGGAACGCCAGATCGCCCAAGTCGCTGCCGTTCCGCTGCTGGGCAAGATCAACGGCGCTGTCGGCAACTACAACGCACACCTCTCGGCCTACCCTGAGATCGACTGGGAAGCCAACGCTCGCGCGTTTATCGAAGATGAGCTGGGTCTGGGCTTCAACCCGTACACCACGCAGATCGAACCGCACGACTACATCGCCGAGCTGTTCGATGCGATCGCCCGCTTCAACACCATCCTGATCGACTTCGATCGCGATATCTGGGGCTACATCTCCCTGGGCTACTTCAAGCAGCGCACCATTGCCGGCGAAATCGGCTCCTCGACCATGCCGCACAAGGTCAACCCGATCGACTTCGAAAACTCCGAAGGCAACCTGGGTATCGCCAATGCACTGTTCCAGCACCTGGCGAGCAAGCTGCCAATCTCCCGCTGGCAGCGTGACCTGACCGACTCCACCGTGCTGCGCAACCTCGGCGTCGGCTTCGCTCACAGCGTTATCGCTTACGAAGCCAGCCTCAAAGGCATCAGCAAACTGGAACTCAACGCCCAGAAAATCGCTGCTGACCTGGATGCGTGCTGGGAAGTCCTGGCCGAACCGATCCAGACCGTGATGCGTCGCTACAACATCGAAAACCCGTACGAAAAGCTGAAAGAGCTGACTCGCGGCAAGGGCATCAGCCCTGAAGCGCTGCAGACTTTCATCGATGCACTGGACATGCCTGCCGAGGCCAAGGCCGAGCTGAAAAAGCTCACCCCGGCCAATTACATCGGCAACGCCGTGGCTCAAGCCAAGCGCATCTGACCGCTCGTAATACATTTAGACGCCCGGCAGCGCCGGGCGTTTTTATTCCCGTCTGAAAAGTACTTTTTTTCAATAGGTTACACATGAATCCTGATATTCCTCTTCAACTTCTGGGCGGCATCACTGCACGGGAATTCCTGCGCGACTACTGGCAGAAAAAGCCGCTGCTGATCCGCCAGGCGATCCCTGATTTCGAAAGCCCGATTGACGCCGACGAACTGGCCGGCCTGGCACTGGAAGAGGAAGTCGAATCGCGACTGGTCATCGAGCACGGCGAGCGCCCATGGGAATTGCGTCGCGGCCCGTTCGCCGAAGACGAATTCAGCAAACTGCCCGAGCGCGAGTGGACCTTGCTGGTGCAAGCCGTCGACCAGTTCGTGCCGGAAGTCAGCGAGCTGCTGGAGCACTTCCGCTTCCTGCCGAGCTGGCGCATCGACGACGTGATGATCAGCTTCGCTGCGCCTGGCGGCAGCGTAGGCCCGCACTTCGATAACTACGACGTGTTCCTGCTGCAAGGCCATGGCAAGCGCAACTGGAAGATCGGCCAGATGTGCGATTCCGAGAGCCCTCTGCTCGAGCACGCCGACCTGCGCATCCTTGCCGACTTCCAGGGGACCGACGAGTGGACCCTGGAACCGGGCGACATGCTCTACCTGCCGCCGCGCCTGGCCCACTGCGGCGTGGCTGTCGACGACTGCATGACCTACTCGGTGGGCTTCCGCGCCCCGAGCGCCGCTGAAGTGCTGACCCACTTCACTGACTTCCTCAGCCAGTTCCTGCCTGACGAAGAGCGTTACACCGACGCCGACGCACAACCAGCGATCGACCCGCACCAGATCCAGCATGACGCCCTCGACCGCTTGAAAAGCCTGCTGGCCGAACACATGAGCGACGAGCGCCTGCTGCTGACCTGGTTCGGCCAGTTCATGACCGAACCACGCTACCCGGAATTGGTGGTCGGCCCGGAACTGGAAGAAGACGACCTGCTCAGCAGTCTCGAGCAAGGCGCCGTGCTGATCCGCAACCCAAGCGCGCGCCTGGCCTGGTCGGAAGTCGACGACGACCTGCTGCTGTTCGCCAGCGGCCAGAGCCGTTATCTGCCGGGCAAGTTGCGCGAGCTGCTGAAAATGATTTGCGCCGCCGATGCGCTACACGTCGACAACCTTGGCCATTGGCTGAGCGATGAAGACGGTCGGGGCCTGCTGTGTGAACTGGTCAAGCAAGGAAGCCTGGGGTTTGCCGATGAATAAGATTCACGTACGTGTCGCAGACTGGCAAAAGGACAACGCCGAGATCCGGCGCATTCGTGAAGCGGTGTTCATCGCCGAGCAATCCGTTCCACCCGAACTGGAATGGGATGCCGACGACGCAAGCGCCGTGCATTTCCTCGCCTTCGAAGGTGATTTTCCGATTGGTACTGCGCGCCTGTTGCCTGATGGGCACGTCGGCCGCGTATCAGTCCTCAAGGACTGGCGCGGCCTGAAGGTCGGCGATGCACTGATGCAAGCGGTGATCGGTGAAGCCGAGAAGCGCGGGCTCAAGCAGCAGATGCTCAGTGCACAGGTTCAGGCGACAGCGTTCTATGAGCGCCTGGGCTTCAGCATTGTCAGTGAGGAGTTCCTCGAAGCAGGGATTCCGCACGTCGATATGGTGCGCGGCCACCACTGATCGTTCCCACGCTCTGCGTGGGAATGCCTCTCAGGACGCTCCGCGTCCTTTCGCGGCGGTGACGCGGAGCGTCACCGGCTGCATTCCCACGCGGAGCCTGGGAACGATCAACGCCCTGCTATCTTCAGATACCGGGGCGTTTTGCCGTCCAGGATTCAACTTGCCCCTTCGCAGGCCGACAAACTGGCAAACTCGAGCCTTTGATCGCGGAGATAACGGACATGTCCCTACGCACCCTGTTCACCACACTGCTGCTGACCTGCAGTTTTTCGGTCATCGCCGCTACCGAGGTGGTGCAACTCAACAATCGCACCAGCGCCGACCTGCTGCCGGTTGCGCAGAATTTTATCGGCAGGGACGGCAAGGTCAGCGCCTACGGCAACCAGCTGATCGTCAACGCCGAACCCGACAAGATCAACGAATTCAAGGCCCTGATCGCACAGCTCGACACCGCGCCCAAACGCCTGCTGATCACTGTCGACACCAATGAAAACAACCAGCAAGACAACACCGATCAGCGGACGCGGATCATCACCTACAGCACCGACAGCCGCGAAGGCGGCATTCAGCAGGTCCAGACCAGCGAAGGTACACCGGCCCTGATCCAGATCGGCCAGATCGTGCCGCTGACCAGCACCCAGACCGATGCCTACGCCAGCCTGCCAAACCAGACCAACACCTCCAGCCCGCCGCAAAACCCGAGCAACAGCTCCAGCCCACCGCAAAACCCGAGCAACAACTACGCCCACCTGCAAAGCCAGACCCAGTACCGCAACGTCTCCCAGGGTTTCTACGTCACAGCCAGCGTCACCGGCGACATCGTTCACCTCAATATCAGAACCAATCGTGACCGAATGAGCCAGGAACGTCCCGATGTAGTGAACGTGCAAAATACCAACACCACGGTCAGCGGCCGCCTTGGCGAATGGATCACCCTGGCCGGGGTCAATCGCCAGACCCAGGCCGATAAACAGGGGCTGGCCCGCAGCTATTCGACTCAGGGCCGGGATGACATGACCTTGCGGGTAAAAGTCGATACCTTGGACTAACACACCAAAAACTGACTGATTAGTCGTATTAGACCAAAGATGTAGTGCTTAAAAAAAAGCACTACAAAACGTTTGACGAGCCAAAAAAGCAAAGGCATGATGGCCTCGCTCCCGCTAATCAGGGGCCCTGGCAAGGGCCTTCGAATCGCCGCTCTAACCTACCTACCTGAGCCGATTCGTGTCTGTACCGCCCACAAGGTGTGTTTGACGAGGTTGCGACTGGAACGAAGTTGTCCCGAGGGACGGAAGCGTAATTAGGTAGACCGGCAACACACTGATGATCGTATAAAGGCCCACGACGCCCGAATGCGCCCACCAGCTCGCCCTTACCTGCTCAGCCTCCATCCTCGAGCCCATCGTTCATCCCGTCGCCCTCCCCGCCAGACCCGACTTGACCACCTAAGCTTCTGGTCAGCGAGCAGCCATCTACGCAATCTTTCAAACCTGCGTACCTGGTGGAGCTGGAATTTTCCACCCAAGAACCACTTTCCACACAAGACGCGACGAGGTTTATCTCCATGGCACTGACACGCGAACAGCAAATTGCAGCCCTCGAAAAAGACTGGGCTGAAAACCCACGCTGGAAAGGCGTGACTCGCGCTTACTCCGCTGCTGACGTCGTCCGTCTGCGTGGCTCGGTTCAACCTGAGCACACCTTTGCAAAAATGGGCGCCGAGAAGCTCTGGAACCTGGTCACCCAGGGTGCCAAGCCGTCCTTCCGTCCAGAGAAAGATTTCGTCAACTGCATGGGCGCCCTGACCGGTGGCCAGGCCGTACAGCAAGTCAAAGCCGGTATCCAGGCGATCTACCTGTCGGGTTGGCAAGTCGCTGCAGACAACAACTCTGCAGAATCGATGTACCCGGACCAGTCGCTGTACCCGGTCGACTCCGTACCGACCGTGGTCAAGCGCATCAACAACTCGTTCCGTCGCGCCGACCAGATCCAGTGGAAAGCCGGCAAGAACCCGGGTGACGACGGCTACATCGACTACTTCGCACCGATCGTCGCCGATGCTGAAGCCGGTTTCGGTGGTGTGCTGAACGCCTACGAGCTGATGAAAAGCATGATCGAAGCAGGCGCTGCCGGCGTTCACTTCGAAGACCAACTGGCGTCCGTGAAAAAATGCGGCCACATGGGCGGCAAGGTACTGGTTCCTACCCAGGAAGCCGTACAGAAGCTGACCGCCGCCCGCCTGGCGGCTGACGTTGCCGGTACACCGACCATCATCCTGGCCCGTACCGACGCCAACGCCGCTGACCTGCTGACCTCGGACTGCGACCCGTACGACCAACCGTTCGTCACTGGCGAACGCACTCAGGAAGGCTTCTACAAAGTGCGCGCCGGCCTCGACCAGGCTATCGCTCGCGGCCTGGCCTATGCACCATACGCCGACCTGATCTGGTGCGAAACCGCCAAGCCGGACCTGGACGAAGCTCGTCGTTTCGCTGAAGCGATCAAAAAGGAATACCCGGACCAGCTGCTGTCGTACAACTGCTCGCCTTCCTTCAACTGGAAGAAAAACCTGGACGACGCGACCATCGCCAAGTTCCAGCGCGAACTGTCCGCCATGGGTTACAAGCACCAGTTCATCACCCTGGCCGGCATTCACAACATGTGGCACAGCATGTTCAACCTGGCGCACGACTACGCCCGCAACGACATGACCGCTTACGTGAAACTGCAAGAACAAGAGTTCGCTGATGCCGCCAAGGGTTACACCTTCGTGGCTCACCAGCAGGAAGTCGGCACCGGCTACTTCGACGACATGACCACCGTGATTCAAGGCGGCACGTCTTCGGTTACCGCGCTGACCGGCTCCACCGAAGAAGAACAGTTCCACTGATCGACTTCGCTTCTTGAGCAAACGGCCATTCCAGACCGTATAGAAAACTAACTGGAATGCCGCATATCTAACGCCCCGACCGGTTCGGGGCGTTTTTTTTGGGGATTTCCCAGACAGCGTTTGATCCCCCGTAGCAGCTGGCGAAGCCTGCGCCCGCAGCCGATACAAAAAATTGATCCCAAGCAGTATCAGATCTCGAAAAAAAGGTTAAAACGGCTGAGCTCGCAACTTGCAGTAGAGGGTATGTAAGCGCAACTTCCCGCTTACCACCCCAAGTAGCAGTTTAAAAACCGCGCCAAACAATATTGATTATCATTTAAGCTGCACATTGTTCGTTACATCACCCACAAAACATAATTGACAAAACAGCGCCTAATGCCCGCAGCGTCTGGGCTGCGAGGGTCCGGAGGCATGCCATGTCCTCATTTCACTAAATAATTTCGCCATAGAAAATTTACTTGCCCGGTGTTTAGCCATAAAATCACCGGGATTGATTGCGCTGCGACATATCGTCACTGCTTTATTTCTATTCAAGCTCAGAGACCTTTGCTCTCTGCCAAGGATTACCAGCATGCCCGAAGCGACAGGACTCATGGCCCACAACTGGGGCTTTGCCATTTTCCTTCTGGGTGTTGGCGGCCTTTGTGCCTTCATGCTCGGTGTTTCCAGCCTGCTGGGCTCCAAAGCCTGGGGCCGCAGTAAAAACGAACCGTTCGAGTCCGGCATGCTGCCTACCGGTAGCGCCCGCTTGCGGCTCTCAGCCAAATTCTATCTGGTCGCGATGCTCTTCGTGATCTTCGATATCGAAGCCCTTTTTCTCTTTGCCTGGTCTGTGTCCGTCCGCGAAAGCGGCTGGACCGGATTTGTCGAAGCTCTCGTTTTCATAGCAATTCTGTTGGCAGGTCTTGTCTACCTTTGGCGAGTGGGGGCACTTGATTGGGCTCCGGAAGGTCGTCGTAAGCGGCAAGCGAAGCTAAAACAATGAGGCTTTGGCGATGCAATACAATCTCACCAGGATCGACCCGGATGCTCCTAACGAGCAGTACCCGATCGGCGAACGGGATACCGTTTCCGATCCGTTAGAAGATCAAGTCCACAAAAATATCTTCATGGGCAAGCTCGAAGACGTGCTGAACAGTACGGTCAACTGGGGGCGTAAAAACTCCCTGTGGCCATACAACTTCGGTCTGTCGTGCTGCTACGTGGAAATGACTACCGCCTTCACGGCGCCCCATGACATCGCACGCTTTGGCGCCGAAGTCATCCGGGCATCACCGCGCCAGGCGGATTTCATGGTTATTGCCGGTACCTGCTTCATCAAGATGGCGCCGATCATTCAGCGTCTCTATGAGCAAATGCTGGAACCCAAGTGGGTTATCTCCATGGGTTCGTGCGCCAACTCCGGTGGCATGTACGACATCTATTCCGTCGTTCAAGGGGTGGACAAGTTCCTGCCCGTGGACGTCTATGTGCCCGGCTGCCCGCCCCGCCCTGAAGCTTTTCTGCAAGGCTTGATGCTCTTGCAGGAGTCGATTGGCCAGGAGCGTCGCCCACTTTCCTGGGTCGTTGGTGATCAAGGCGTTTACCGCGCCGAAATGCCGTCGCAAAAGGAACAGCGCCGTGAACAGCGTATTCAGGTAACCAACCTGCGCAGCCCCGACGAAGTCTGATCCAGCTCAGCTCTTACAAAGAAACGAGAACCTGGTTTCATTCTTTACGTTGACCGAAAGCGATAAAAAGCCATGACTACAGGCAGTGCTCTGTACATCCCGCCTTATAAGGCAGACGACCAAGATGTGGTCGTCGAACTGAACAACCGTTTTGGCCCGGAGGCGTTCTCCGTCCAGGCCACCCGCACCGGCATGCCGGTGCTTTGGGTTACCCGCGCCAAACTGATCGAAGTCCTGACTTTCCTGCGTAACCTGCCCAAGCCGTACGTCATGCTGTATGACCTGCACGGCGTGGACGAGCGTCTGCGCACCAAGCGTCAGGGTTTGCCGAACGGCGTCGAATTCACCGTGTTCTATCACCTGCTGTCGATCGAACGTAATAGTGACGTAATGATCAAGGTCGCCTTGTCCGAGAGCGACCTCAGTTTGCCGACCGTCACCTCGATCTGGCCGAACGCCAACTGGTACGAGCGTGAAGTGTGGGACATGTACGGCATCGACTTTGCCGGCCATCCTCATTTGACCCGGATCATGATGCCGCCGACCTGGGAAGGTCACCCGCTGCGCAAGGATTTCCCGGCCCGCGCCACCGAATTCGACCCGTTCAGCCTGACCCTGGCCAAGCAACAGCTGGAAGAAGAAGCCGCGCGCTTCAAACCGGAAGACTGGGGCATGAAGCGTTCCGGCGCCAACGAGGACTACATGTTCCTCAACCTTGGCCCGAACCACCCTTCGGCTCACGGTGCGTTCCGTATCATCCTGCAACTTGACGGTGAAGAAATCGTCGACTGCGTTCCGGACGTCGGTTACCACCACCGTGGCGCCGAGAAAATGGCCGAGCGTCAGTCCTGGCACAGCTTCATCCCGTACACCGACCGGATCGACTACCTCGGCGGCGTGATGAACAACCTGCCGTACGTGCTCTCGGTCGAGAAACTGGCCGGCATCAAGGTGCCGGAGAAGGTCGACGTCATCCGCATCATGATGGCCGAGTTCTTCCGGATCACCAGCCACCTGTTGTTCCTGGGTACTTATATCCAGGACGTCGGCGCCATGACCCCGGTGTTCTTCACCTTCACCGACCGGCAAAAAGCCTACACCGTGATCGAAGCCATCACCGGCTTCCGTCTGCACCCGGCCTGGTACCGCATCGGCGGCGTCGCGCACGATCTGCCACGCGGCTGGGACAAACTGGTCAAGGACTTCGTCGAATGGCTGCCAAAGCGCCTCGACGAGTACGAGAAAGCCGCGCTGCAGAACAGCATCCTGCGTGGCCGGACCATCGGCGTCGCGGCCTACAACACCAAAGAAGCCCTGGAATGGGGCGTCACCGGTTCTGGCTTGCGTTCCACCGGCTGTGATTTCGACCTGCGTAAAGCCCGCCCGTATTCGGGCTACGAGAACTTCGAATTCGAAGTTCCGCTGGCGGCCAATGGCGATGCCTACGACCGCTGCATGGTTCGCGTCGAAGAAATGCGCCAGAGCGTCAAGATCATCGACCAGTGCCTGCGCAACATGCCGGAAGGCCCGTACAAAGCGGATCACCCGCTGACCACGCCGCCGCCTAAAGAGCGCACGCTGCAGCACATCGAAACCCTGATCACGCACTTCCTGCAAGTTTCGTGGGGCCCGGTCATGCCGGCCAACGAATCCTTCCAGATGATTGAAGCGACCAAGGGTATCAACAGTTATTACCTGACGAGCGATGGCGGCACCATGAGCTACCGCACCCGGATTCGTACCCCAAGCTTCCCGCACTTGCAGCAGATCCCTTCGGTGATCAAAGGCAGCATGGTCGCGGACTTGATCGCGTACCTGGGTAGTATCGATTTCGTTATGGCCGACGTGGACCGCTAAGCATGAACAGCACGCTTATCCAGACAGACCGTTTCGCCCTCAGCGAAACCGAGCGCTCGGCCATCGAGCACGAGCTGCATCACTACGAAGACCCGCGCGCGGCGTCGATCGAAGCCCTGAAGATTGTCCAGAAGGAACGTGGCTGGGTGCCTGATGGCGCGCTCTACGCCATCGGCGAGATCCTCGGCATTCCGGCCAGCGACGTTGAGGGCGTGGCGACGTTCTACAGCCAGATCTTCCGTCAGCCAGTGGGCCGTCACATCATTCGCGTCTGCGACAGCATGGTCTGCTTTATCGGCGGTCACGAGTCGGTGGTCAGCGAGATCCAGAGCAATCTCGGCATCGGCCTGGGTCAAACCACCGCCGACGGTCGCTTCACACTGCTACCGGTCTGCTGCCTCGGCAACTGCGACAAGGCACCTGCGCTGATGATCGACGACGACACTTTCGGTAATGTACAGCCTGCTGGCGTTGCCAAACTGTTGGAGGGCTACGTATGACCCTGACTTCCTTCGGCCCTGCCAACCGCATCAAGCGCAGTGCACAAACCCATCCGTTGACCTGGCGTCTGCGTGACGACGGCGAAGCCGTCTGGCTCGACGAGTACCAGGCCAAGAATGGCTACGCCGCTGCGCGCAAGGCATTCGCCGATATGTCTCAGGACGATATCGTCCAGACCGTCAAAGACTCCGGCCTCAAGGGTCGCGGTGGCGCAGGCTTCCCCACGGGTGTGAAGTGGGGCCTGATGCCCAAGGACGAATCCATCAACATCCGCTACTTGCTGTGCAACGCGGATGAGATGGAACCCAACACCTGGAAAGACCGCATGCTGATGGAGCAACTGCCCCATCTGCTGATCGAAGGCATGCTGATCAGTGCTCGCGCGCTGAAAACCTACCGTGGCTACATCTTCCTGCGCGGCGAATACACCACCGCCGCCAAGCACCTGAACCGTGCTGTGGAAGAAGCAAAAGCCGCGGGCCTGCTGGGCAAGAACATTCTGGGCAGCGGCTTCGATTTCGAACTGTTCGTCCACACCGGCGCCGGGCGTTACATCTGCGGTGAAGAAACCGCACTGATCAACTCCCTCGAAGGCCGCCGCGCCAACCCGCGCTCCAAGCCGCCCTTCCCTGCCGCCGTTGGCGTGTGGGGCAAGCCGACTTGCGTGAACAACGTCGAAACCCTGTGCAACGTGCCGGCGATCATCGCCGACGGTGTTGACTGGTACAAATCCCTGGCCCGTGAAGGCAGCGAAGACCACGGCACCAAGCTGATGGGCTTCTCCGGCAAAGTGAAGAACCCCGGCCTGTGGGAACTGCCGTTCGGCGTGACCGCTCGCGAGCTGTTCGAAGACTACGCCGGCGGCATGCGCGACGGCTTCAAGCTCAAGTGCTGGCAGCCAGGTGGCGCCGGTACCGGCTTCCTCTTGCCTGAGCACCTGGACGCTCAAATGTACGCCGGTGGCATCGCCAAAGTCGGCACCCGTATGGGTACCGGCCTGGCAATGGCCGTGGACGACAGCGTCAACATGGTCTCCCTGCTGCGCAACATGGAAGAGTTCTTCTCCCGCGAATCCTGCGGCTTCTGCACCCCGTGCCGTGACGGTCTGCCGTGGAGCGTCAAGCTGCTGCGTGCGATCGAGAACGGTGAAGGGCAAGCCGGCGATATCGAGACCCTGCTGGGTCTGGTCGGTTTCCTCGGCCCTGGCAAGACTTTCTGTGCTCACGCACCGGGCGCCGTGGAGCCATTGGGCAGCGCAATCAAATATTTCCGTCCAGAGTTCGAGGCCGGCATTGCACCCACCAGTGCTGTCGTCCCGCCTCTGGCTCGCCCGATCCCGATTCCGGTCGGCGCGTAAACGTATCGAACGAGGGTGGTCCGTGCCGCCCTCCTATCGTCTGAAGACGCTTCAGGCCTGTTGAAAACACAGTTTTCAACAGGCCTGTTTCAGCGCCAGGCGAGTACATAGATTCCATTAGCCACGCCCGCTGACACCGGGCCAACGAAGAACTTTGAACCATGGCCACTATCCACGTAGACGGCAAATCGCTCGAAGTCGATGGGGCAGACAACCTGTTACAGGCGTGTCTGTCGCTAGGCCTCGACATCCCGTATTTCTGCTGGCACCCCGCCCTTGGCAGCGTTGGCGCTTGTCGCCAGTGCGCGGTCAAGCAGTACACCGACGAGAACGACAAGCGTGGTCGTATCGTCATGTCGTGCATGACACCTGCCACCGACGGCAGCTGGATTTCCATCGATGACGAAGAAGCCAAAGTGTTTCGCGCCAGCGTCGTCGAATGGCTGATGACCAACCACCCGCACGACTGCCCGGTCTGCGAGGAGGGCGGTCACTGCCACCTGCAAGACATGACGGTGATGACCGGCCACAACGAGCGCCGTTACCGCTTCACCAAACGTACCCACCAGAACCAGCAACTGGGCCCGTTCATCTCTCACGAAATGAACCGCTGCATCGCCTGCTATCGCTGCGTACGTTTCTATAAAGACTACGCCGGCGGCACCGACCTCGGTGTATTCGGCGCCCACGACAACGTGTACTTCGGTCGCGTTGAAGACGGCACCCTGGAAAGCGAGTTCTCCGGCAACCTCACCGAGGTCTGCCCGACCGGTGTGTTCACCGACAAGACTCACTCCGAGCGCTACAACCGCAAGTGGGACATGCAGTTCTCGCCGAGCATCTGCCATGGCTGCTCCAGCGGTTGCAACATCAGCCCGGGTGAACGTTACGGCGAACTGCGTCGTATCGAAAACCGTTTCAACGGTTCGGTGAACCAGTACTTCCTCTGCGACCGTGGCCGTTTCGGTTATGGCTACGTCAACCGCGAAGATCGTCCGCGCCAGCCACTGCTGGCTGACGGTCAGGTCAAACTCGGTCTCGACGCTGCACTGGATAAAGCTGCCGATCTGCTGCGCGGTCGCAACATCGTCGGTATCGGCTCGCCACGCGCCAGCCTCGAAAGCAACTTCGCCCTGCGCGAACTGGTCGGTGCCGAGCACTTCTACTCGGGTATCGAAGCGTCCGAGCTGGAGCGTATTCGCCTGGTTGCCCAGGTGCTCAAAGACAGCCCGCTGCCGATCCCGAACATGCGCGAGATCGAAGACCACGACGCGATCTTCGTCCTCGGCGAAGACCTGACCCAGACCGCTGCCCGTATGGCCCTGGCACTGCGCCAATCGGTCAAAGGCAAAGCCGAAGACATGGCCGACGCCATGCGCGTTCAGCCTTGGCTGGATGCTGCGGTGAAGAACATCGGTCAGCACGAACTGAACCCGCTGTTCATCGCCAGCCTGGCTGAAACCAAGCTTGATGACGTGGCTGAAGAGTGCGTTCACGCCGCTCCAGACGACCTGGCTCGTATCGGTTTCGCCGTAGCTCACGCCCTCGACGCCAGCGCTCCTGCCGTTGAAGGCCTGGACAGCGACGCGGCTGAACTGGCGCAGCGTATCGCCAACGCCCTGTTGGCAGCCAAGCGTCCGCTGATCATTGCGGGTACTTCTCTGGGCTCCAAAGCGCTGATCGAAGCCGCGGCGAACATCGCCAAAGCGCTCAAGCTGCGCGAAAAAGCCGGCTCCATCAGCCTGATCGTGCCAGAGGCCAACAGCCTCGGCCTGGCCATGCTCGGTGGTGGATCGGCAGACGCTGCGCTGCAAGCGGTGATCGACGGCAAAGCCGACGCCATCGTCGTACTGGAAAATGATCTGTATACCCGCGTTGACGCAGCCAAAGTCGATGCCGCACTGAACGCTGCAAAAGTCGTGATTGTCACCGACCATCAGAAGACTGCCACCAGCGATCGTGCACATCTGGTTCTGCCAGCCGCCAGCTTCGCTGAAGGCGACGGTACGCTGGTCAGCCAGGAAGGCCGCGCCCAGCGCTTCTTCCAGGTCTTCGACCCGACTTACCTGGATGCGAGCATCCTGGTTCACGAAGGCTGGCGCTGGCTGCATGCCCTGCGCAGCACCTTGCTGAACAAGCCGGTGGACTGGACCCAACTGGACCACGTCACTGCAGCCTGCGCCGAAAGCAACCCGCAACTCGCTGGCATTGTCAGCGCTGCACCGTCGGCCTCGTTCCGCATCAAAGGTCTGAAACTGGCTCGCGAGCCGCTACGTTACAGTGGCCGGACCGCCATGCGCGCCGACATCAGCGTGCACGAACCGCGCACTTCCCAGGACAACGACACTGCATTCTCGTTCTCCATGGAAGGTTACTCGGGCTCCGCCGAACCACGTCAGCAAGTACCATTTGCCTGGTCTCCGGGCTGGAACTCGCCGCAAGCCTGGAACAAGTTCCAGGACGAAGTCGGTGGTCACCTGCGTGCCGGCGACCCGGGTACTCGCCTGATCGAAACCCAAGGTGATGGCCTGAGCTGGTTCGCCAGCATTCCGGGCGCGTTCTCCCCTGCTCGCGGAACCTGGCAAGCGGTGCCGTTCTATCACCTGTTCGGCAGTGAAGAGAACTCTTCGAAAGCCGCTCCGGTTCAGGAACGCATCCCGGCCGCCTACGTCTGTGTGGCCAAATCCGAGGCGGATCGTCTGGGCGTCAACGACGGTGCCCTGCTCAGCTTGAATGTTGCCGGCCAGACCCTGCGTCTGCCGCTGCGTATCAATGAAGAGCTGGGTGCTGGCCTGGTTGCTTTGCCTGCCGGTCTGGCGGGTATTCCACCGGCCATCGCCGGCCTTACCGTTGACGGTCTGCAGGAGGCAGCTCAATGACCTGGTTCACACCTGAAGTGATCGACGTGATCATCGCGGTGCTCAAGGCCATCGTGATTCTGCTCGCCGTGGTGGTTTGCGGCGCGCTGCTGAGCTGGGTCGAGCGTCGTTTGCTCGCCCTCTGGCAGGACCGTTACGGTCCGAACCGGGTTGGCCCGTTCGGCGCCTTCCAGATCGCCGCCGACATGATCAAGATGTTCTTCAAGGAAGACTGGACGCCACCGTTCGCCGACAAAGTGATCTTCACTTTGGCGCCGGTGGTGGCCATGAGCGCCTTGCTGATTGCCTTCGCAATCATCCCGATCACCCCGACCTGGGGTGTCGCGGACCTGAACATCGGCGTGCTGTTCTTCTTCGCCATGGCCGGTCTGTCGGTCTACGCGGTGCTGTTCGCCGGCTGGTCGAGCAACAACAAGTTCGCCCTGTTGGGCAGCTTGCGGGCCTCGGCACAAACCGTGTCCTATGAAGTGTTCATGGGTCTGTCGTTGATGGGCATCGTGGCGCAGGCTGGCTCGTTCAACATGCGCGACATCGTCGATTACCAGGCCCAGCACCTGTGGTTCATCATTCCGCAGATCCTCGGCTTCCTCACCTTCTTCATCGCTGGCGTGGCCGTGACTCACCGTCACCCCTTCGACCAGCCGGAAGCGGAGCAGGAACTGGCCGACGGTTACCACATTGAATACGCTGGCATGAAATGGGGCATGTTCTTCGTCGGTGAGTACATCGGCATCGTGTTGATCTCGGCGCTGCTGGTGACTTTGTTCTTCGGTGGCTGGCACGGACCTTTCGACATTTTGCCGCAGATCCCGTTCATCTGGTTTGCTCTGAAGACCGCGTTTTTCATCATGATCTTCATCCTGCTGCGCGCATCGATTCCGCGCCCACGGTATGACCAAGTGATGGATTTCGGCTGGAAATTCTGCCTGCCGCTGACCCTGATCAATCTGCTGGTGACCGCTGCGATCGTGTTGTTGAACACGCCCGCCGTCGCGGCTCAGTGAGGATAGAGAATCATGTTCAAGTATACTTTTGACATCGTGCATGGCTTCTTCACCCAGCTTCGCAGCCTGGTGATGATATTTGGCCACGCCTTCCGCAAGCGCGACACGCTGCAGTACCCGGAAGAGGCGGTGTACCTGCCGCCGCGCTTCCGTGGGCGCATCGTCCTGACCCGCGACCCCGACGGCGAAGAGCGCTGTGTAGCCTGCAACCTGTGCGCCGTAGCGTGTCCGGTGGGTTGCATCTCGCTGCAGAAAGCTGAAACCGAGGACGGTCGCTGGTACCCGGACTTCTTCCGCATCAACTTCTCGCGTTGCATTTTCTGCGGCCTCTGCGAGGAAGCCTGCCCGACCACTGCGATCCAGCTGACACCGGATTTCGAGATGGCCGAGTTCAAACGTCAGGACCTGGTTTACGAGAAAGAAGATCTGCTGATCTCCGGTCCCGGCAAGAACCCTGATTACAACTTCTATCGTGTTGCAGGTATGGCCATTGCCGGTAAGCCAAAAGGCTCCGCGCAAAATGAAGCCGAACCGATCAACGTGAAGAGCTTGCTGCCTTAAGGAAGAAAGATGGAATTCGCTTTCTATTTCGCATCAGGTGTTGCCGTTGTGTCCACGCTTCGCGTGATCACCAACACCAACCCTGTGCACGCCCTGCTCTACCTGATTATTTCGCTGCTCGCGGTGGCGATGACCTTTTTCAGTCTCGGTGCTCCATTCGCCGGTGTACTGGAAGTGATCGCCTACGCCGGCGCCATCCTGGTGCTGTTCGTGTTCGTGGTGATGATGCTGAACCTGGGCCCGGCCTCGGTTCAGCAAGAGCGCGTCTGGCTCAAACCCGGTATCTGGGGTGGTCCGGTCGTACTCGCTGCACTGCTGCTGGCTGAATTGCTGTATGTACTGTTCAGCCATTCCGCCGGCACCGGCATCGGTCAAACCACCGTAGACTCCAAGGCCGTGGGCATCAGCCTGTTCGGTCCTTATCTACTGGTGGTCGAACTCGCCTCGATGCTGCTGCTCGCTGCAGCCGTCACGGCGTTCCACCTGGGCCGCAACGAGGCGAAGGAGTAAGACCATGCCTGCTATCACTCTTGGTTCTATCCCGTTGGAGCATGGCCTGGCTGTCGCCGGCGTCCTGTTCTGCCTCGGTCTGGTCGGCCTGATGGTCCGCCGCAACATTCTCTTTGTGCTGATGAGCCTGGAGATCATGATGAACGCCTCTGGTCTGGCCTTCATCGTTGCAGGTGCAAGATGGGCGCAGCCGGATGGACAGATCATGTTCATCCTGGTGCTCAGCCTGGCAGCCGCCGAGGCCAGTATTGGCCTGGCGATTCTGTTGCAGCTGTATCGCCGCTTCCACACTCTCGATATCGACGCTGCCAGCGAGATGCGCGGATGAACCTTCTCTATCTGACTTTCCTGTTCCCTCTGATCGGTTTTGTGCTGCTGGCGTTCTCTCGGGGACGCCTCTCGGAAAACCTCTCGGCATTGATCGGCGTCGGCTCCGTTGGCCTCTCGGCCATTGTCGCCACCTATGTGATCTGGCAATTCAACGTCGCACCGCCTGAAGGCGGCCACTACACCCAGGTGTTGTGGCAGTGGATAGCGGTGGAAGGCTTTACGCCGAACTTCGCCCTGTACCTGGATGGTCTGTCCGTGACCATGCTCGGTGTGGTGGTGGGCGTGGGCTTTCTGATCCACCTGTTCGCCTCCTGGTACATGCGCGGTGAAGCCGGTTACTCGCGCTTCTTCGCCTACACCAACCTGTTTATCGCCAGCATGCTGTTCCTGGTCCTGGGCGATAACCTGCTGTTCCTGTACTTCGGTTGGGAAGGCGTGGGCCTGTGCAGCTACCTGTTGATCGGTTTCTACTACAGCAACCGCAACAACGGTAACGCCGCACTCAAGGCCTTTATCGTCACCCGTGTCGGCGACGTGTTCTTGGCCATCGGCCTGTTCATCCTGTTCCAGCAACTGGGCACGCTGAACATTCAAGAGCTGATGGTTCGTGCTCCGGAACACTTCAAGGTCGGCGACTTCTGGATCGTTCTGGCGACCCTGATGTTGCTCGGTGGTGCCGTCGGTAAATCCGCGCAACTGCCGCTGCAAACCTGGCTGGCAGACGCGATGGCCGGCCCTACCCCGGTCTCGGCACTGATCCACGCCGCGACCATGGTGACCGCCGGTGTCTACCTGATCGCTCGTACCCACGGTCTGTTTGCTTTGGCGCCGGATATCCTGCATCTAGTAGGGATCGTCGGTGGCGTGACTCTGGTACTGGCCGGCTTCGCCGCGCTGGTGCAGACCGACATCAAACGCGTCCTCGCCTACTCGACCATGAGCCAGATCGGCTATATGTTCCTGGCCCTGGGTGTCGGTGCCTGGGAAGGCGCGATCTTCCACCTGATGACCCACGCCTTCTTCAAGGCGCTGCTGTTCCTTGCATCCGGTTCGGTGATCGTTGCCTGCCACCACGAGCAGAACATCTTCAAGATGGGCGGCCTGTGGAAGAAACTGCCTTTGGCCTATGTCAGCTTCATCGTCGGCGGTGCCGCGCTGGCGGCCCTGCCACTGGTGACCGCAGGTTTCTACTCCAAGGACGAAATCCTCTGGGAAGCCTTCGCCAGCGGTAACCACGGCCTGCTGTACGCCGGTCTGGTGGGTGCCTTCATGACCTCGCTGTACACCTTCCGCCTGATCTTCATCACGTTCCACGGTGAAGTGAAGACCGAAGCCCACGCCGGTCACGGTATTGCCCACTGGCTGCCACTGTCGGTGCTGATCATCCTGTCGACCTTCATCGGCGCCATGATCGTTCCACCGCTGCACGGTGTACTGCCGGAAAGCGTCGGCCACGCCGGCGGCGAAGCCAAGCACAGCCTGGAAATCGCCTCAGGTGCTATCGCCCTGTCCGGTATCCTGCTGGCAGCACTGCTGTTCCTCGGCAAGCGTCGCTTCGTCACCGCCATCGCCAACAGCGGCATCGGTCGTCTGCTCTCGGCCTGGTGGTTCGCCGCCTGGGGCTTCGACTGGATCTACGACAAGCTGTTCGTCAAGCCGTACCTGATGATCAACCATGTACTGCGCAAAGACCCGCTCGATCAGACCATTGGTTTGATCCCGCGTATGGCCAAGGGTGGACATCACTCCCTGAGCCGTACCGAGACTGGCCAGCTGCGTTGGTATGCAGCTTCCATGGCCGCAGGTGCCGTGCTGGTAATCGGTGCCATTGTGTTGGTAGCGGTCTGATATGAACCTTGCGAAATTGCGAAAGGAATTGAGCCCGTCATGATTCTGCTTTGGCTAATCCTGATCCCCTTTATCGGCGGCCTGCTGTGCTGGATGGGTGAGCGCTTCGGCGCTACCCTGCCACGCTGGATTGCGTTGCTGACCATGTCCCTGGAACTCGCTCTCGGCCTCTGGCTGTGGGCCCATGGTGACTATTCATTTGCACCGGCGCCTGGCGCCGATCCGACCTGGGTGATTGAGTTCAAGCACGTCTGGATCGAGCGCTTCGGCATCAACGTGCACCTGGCCCTCGACGGCCTGTCGCTGTTGATGATCCTGCTGACCGGTCTGCTGGGTGTCCTCTCGGTACTCTGCTCCTGGAAAGAGATCCAGCGTCACGTGGGCTTCTTCCACCTGAACCTGATGTGGATCCTGGGCGGTGTCGTCGGTGTGTTCCTCGCCCTCGACCTGTTCATGTTCTTCTTCTTCTGGGAAATGATGCTGGTGCCGATGTACTTCCTCATCGCGCTCTGGGGTCATAGTTCATCGGACGGCAAGAAAACCCGGATCTACGCGGCGACCAAGTTCTTCATCTTCACCCAGGCCAGCGGCCTGATCATGTTGGTGGCGATCCTGGGTCTGGTGCTGGTCAACTTCAACAGCACCGGGGTGATCACGTTCGATTACTCCCAGCTGCTGAAAACCAAGATGTCGCAGACCACCGAATACATCCTGATGCTCGGCTTCTTCATCGCCTTCGCGGTGAAGCTGCCCGTGGTGCCGTTCCACTCCTGGCTACCGGATGCGCACGCCCAGGCGCCGACCGCCGGTTCCGTCGACCTGGCCGGTATCTTGTTGAAGACCGCTGCTTATGGGATGTTGCGTTTCGCCCTGCCGCTGTTCCCGAATGCTTCGGCCGAGTTCGCGCCGATCGCCATGACCCTGGGTCTGGTCGGGATCTTCTACGGTGCGTTCCTGGCGTTCGCCCAAACCGACATCAAGCGTCTGATCGCCTTCTCCAGCGTTGCGCACATGGGCTTCGTGCTGATCGGGATCTACTCCGGCAGCCAGCTGGCGCTGCAAGGCGCGGTGATGCAGATGCTGGCGCACGGTGTTTCGGCAGCCGCACTCTTTATCATCAGCGGCCAGTTGTACGAGCGCATGCACACTCGCGACATGCGCGAGATGGGTGGCCTGTGGTCACGCATTGCGTATCTGCCGGCGGTCAGCCTGTTCTTTGCAGCCGCTTCGCTGGGTTTGCCGGGTACCGGTAACTTCGTCGGCGAATTCCTGATCCTGCTGGGCAACTTTGCCAGAGCGCCATGGATCACCGCGATTGCCACTTCCGGTCTGGTGTTCGGTTCGGTCTATTCGCTGATCATGATCCACCGTGCCTACTTCGGCCCGTCCAAGTCGGACGAAATACTGCACGGCATGGATGCTCGCGAACTGATCATGGTGGTTGGACTTGCAGGGCTGCTGGTCTACATCGGCATTTACCCGCAACCGTTCCTCGATACCTCTGCCGCGACGATGCATGGCGTGCAGCAATGGTTCGGCACCGCCTCCACTCAACTCGCTTCGGCCCGGTAAGAGCGCTATGGACCTGACGACTCAACACTTTATCGCGCTTGCGCCGCTGCTGATTACCAGCGCCACGATTATCGTGGTGATGATGGCGATCGCCTGGCGTCGCAACCACTCACAGACCTTCCTGCTTTCAGTAGCCGGTCTCAACCTGGCCCTGCTGTCGATCCTCCCGGCCCTGAAAGTCGCGCCTCTGGCCGTGACCCCGCTGCTGCAGATCGATAGCTTCGCCTGCCTCTACATGGCGTTGATCCTGGTCGCTACCCTGGCCTGTGTGACCCTCGCCCACGCCTACCTCGGCGATGGCAGTACGGGTTACCCGGGCAACCGCGAAGAGCTGTACCTGCTGATCCTGATGGCTGCGGCCGGCGGTTTGGTTCTGGTCAGCGCGCAGCACCTGGCCGGCTTGTTCGTCGGCCTGGAACTGCTCTCGGTTCCAGTCTACGGCCTGGTGGCGTATGCCTTCTTCAACAAGCGCTCCCTGGAAGCCGGCATCAAGTACATGGTGCTGTCGGCCGCCGGTTCCGCGTTCCTGTTGTTCGGCATGGCGCTGCTTTACGCAGAGGCCGGTACCCTGAGCTTCAGCGGCATCGGTCACGCACTGGCCGCTACCGGTCTGCCAAGCCCGATCGCGCAACTGGGCCTGGCCATGATGCTGATCGGCCTGGCGTTCAAGTTGTCGCTGGTGCCCTTCCACCTCTGGACCCCCGACGTGTACGAAGGCGCTCCTGCTCCGGTCGCAGCCTTCCTCGCCACCGCGAGCAAGGTTGCGGTATTCGCGGTGATGCTGCGTCTGTTCCAGATCTCGCCGGTGGCCAGCAGTGGCATACTGAGCAACGTTCTGACCATCATTGCGATCGCCTCGATCCTGTTTGGTAACCTGTTGGCACTGACCCAGAGCAACCTCAAGCGTCTGCTGGGTTACTCCTCCATCGCGCACTTCGGTTACCTGCTGATCGCCCTGGTGGCGAGCAAAGGTCTGGCAGTGGAAGCCATCGGCGTTTACCTGGTCACCTACGTGATCACCAGCCTCGGCGCATTCGGCGTAATCACCCTGATGTCCTCGCCGTACAAAGGCCGCGACGCAGATGCCCTGTACGAATACCGCGGCCTGTTCTGGCGCCGTCCGTACCTGACCGCCGTGCTGACCGTAATGATGCTGTCGCTGGCCGGCATTCCGCTGACCGCAGGCTTCATCGGCAAGTTCTACATCATCGCCACCGGTGTCGAATCCCACCAGTGGTGGCTGGTCGGCTCTCTGGTACTGGGTAGTGCCATCGGCGTCTTCTACTACCTGCGTGTGATGGTCACTCTGTATCTGATCGAACCGAACCTGCGTCGCGTTGACGCCCAGCTGCACTGGGAACAACGTGCCGGTGGCGTCATGCTGCTGGCCATCGCTGTTCTGGCGTTCTTCCTCGGCCTGTACCCACAGCCGTTGCTGACGCTGGTTCAGCAGACAGGCCTGGCCGGTTGATCGCTTAAGCGACAGGCAGCAGAAAACAGAAACGGCACCTTCGGGTGTCGTTTTTGCGTTTGGGGGGCTGCTCTCCCCTTTCTCGGAATGTGCCTGCAAAAAGACCGGTAGCGGCTGAAATGATCGTTCCCACGCTCCGCGTGGGAACGCCTCAATGGACGCTCTGCGTCCGCTGTTGGGACGCGGAGCGTCCCGGGCTGCATTCCCACGCGGAGCGTGGGAACGATCAACGATCAAACGATCAACCCGACCTTTCCAAAAACAAAAACCCGCACAAGGCGGGTTTTTGTTTGCAGCAAACGCCGGCCTTAGTCA
Organism: Pseudomonas sp. GW821-FHT07G10; assembly: GCF_059418545.1. NCBI lineage: Bacteria > Pseudomonadati > Pseudomonadota > Gammaproteobacteria > Pseudomonadales > Pseudomonadaceae > Pseudomonas > Pseudomonas sp. GW821-FHT07G10. The sequence continues at coordinate 50,759 of NZ_JBWKQB010000036.1, forward strand.
GCCAGGCGCCACGTCGTGCCGCCCTTGCCGTCCTCCAGCACCACGCCCATGGCGGTAAGTTGGTCGCGGATGCGGTCCGATTCGGCCCAGTCCTTGTTGGCACGGGCTGTCAGGCGCGCCTGAATCAGCGCATCGACTTCTGCTGCATCGACCCGACCTTCGGCACCTGCTTGCAGGAAGTCGTCCGCTTGCAGTTGCAACACACCGAGCACGCTGGCCAGTTCTTTCAAGCGTGCCGCCAGACCGGCCGCCGCGTTCAGATCACTCTCACGCAGACGGTTGATCTCACGGACCATCTCGAACAGCACCGCGCAGGCTTCCGGCGTGCCGAAGTCGTCGTTCATCACTTGGGTAAAACGCTCGACGAAGGCTTCGCCACCGGCGGCCGGAACCGTCGGCAGGCCTTTCAACGCGTGGTAGAAACGCTCCAGAGCGCCTTTGGCGTCCTTGAGGTTGTCTTCCGAGTAGTTGATCGCGCTGCGGTAGTGGCTCGACACCAGCAGGTAACGCACGACTTCCGGGTGGTACTTGTCGAGGACGTCGCGAATGGTGAAGAAGTTGTTCAAGGACTTGGACATCTTCTCGCCATTGATGCGAATCATCCCGCAATGCATCCACGCGTTGGCGTAGGTCTTGCCGGTGGCCGCTTCGCTCTGGGCGATTTCGTTTTCATGGTGCGGGAACTCGAGGTCGCTGCCACCGCCATGAATGTCGAAGGTCTCGCCCAGGCAGCAGGTCGACATCACCGAGCACTCAATGTGCCAGCCCGGACGCCCGGCGCCCCACGGCGATTCCCAGCTCGGCTCGCCCGGCTTGGCGGCTTTCCACAGGACGAAGTCCAGCGGGTCCTGTTTCGACTCGTCGACTTCAATGCGGGCGCCGATGCGCAGGTCTTCGATCTTCTTGCGCGACAGCTTGCCGTAACCCATGAACTTGCCGACGCGGTAGTACACGTCGCCGTTGCCCGGCGCGTAGGCATAGCCCTTGTCGATCAAGGTCTGGATCATCGCCTGCATGCCGGGGATGTAATCGGTAGCCCGTGGCTCCATGTCCGGCTTGAGGATGTTCAAGCGCGACTCGTCTTCGTGCATCGCCGCGATCATGCGCTCGGTCAACACGTCGTACGGCTCGCCGTTTTCACGGGCGCGATTGATGATCTTGTCTTCGATGTCGGTGATGTTACGCACGTAGGTCAGGTCATAACCGCTGAACCGCAACCAGCGGGTCACCAGGTCAAACGCAACCATGCTGCGCCCGTGGCCCAGGTGGCAGTAGTCGTACACGGTCATCCCGCAGACGTACATGCGCACCTTGTTGCCATCCAGCGGCTTGAAGACTTCTTTGCTCTTGGTGAGCGTGTTGTAGATCGTAAGCACGATTGTTCCTTGGCTCTAAATCACTGGCCCCACGAATCACGCAGGGTCACGGTGCGGTTGAATACCGGGTGACCGGGTTTCGAGTCCTTGATATCCGCGACGAAGTAACCTTCGCGCTCGAACTGGAAACGGTCTTCCGGCTGTGCATTGCCCAACGAAGGCTCAGCACGACAACCGGTAAGCACCTGCAGCGAATCAGGGTTGATGTTGTCCAGGAAACCGGCGCTGTCTTCGGCCTTCTCAGGGTTCGGCGAACGGAACAGGCGATCGTACAGACGAACTTCACACTCGACGCTGGCCGCTGCCGGCACCCAGTGAATCACGCCTTTGACCTTGCGGCCTTCAGGGTTCTTGCCCAGGGTGTCCGGATCGTACGAGCAACGCAGTTCGACGATGTTGCCATCGGCGTCCTTGATCGCTTCGTCGGCACGGATCACGTAGCTGCCGCGCAGACGCACTTCGCCATTCGGTTCCAGGCGTTTGTAGCCTTTTGGCGGCTCTTCCATGAAGTCTTCACGGTCGATGTAGATCTCACGGGCGAACGGCAGAGCCCGTACGCCCATGTCTTCTTTCGGGTGGCACGGCAGTTCGAGGTTCTCGACCTGGCCTTCCGGGTAGTTGCTGATCACGACTTTCAGCGGACGCAGCACGCACATGGCACGCGGGGCGCTGTGGTCGAGGTCGTCGCGGATGCTGAATTCCAGCATGCCGAAGTCGACCACGCCTTCGGAACGGTTGGTGCCGACCATGTCGCAGAAGTTGCGGATCGATTTCGGGGTGTAGCCACGACGGCGGAAACCCGACAGTGTGGACATGCGCGGGTCGTCCCAGCCGTTAACGTGTTTCTCGTCGACCAACTGCTTGAGCTTGCGCTTGCTGGTGATGGTGTAGTTCAGGTTCAACCGCGAGAACTCGTACTGACGCGGGTGCGCCGGAACTGGCAGGTTGTCGAGGAACCAGTCGTACAGCGGGCGGTGGCCTTCGAACTCCAGGGTGCAGATCGAGTGGGTGATGCCTTCGATGGCGTCCGACTGACCGTGGGTGAAGTCGTAGTTCGGGTAGATGCACCACTTGTCACCGGTCTGGTGGTGGTGCTCGTGACGGATGCGATACAGGATCGGGTCGCGCAGATTCATGTTCGGCGAGGCCATGTCGATCTTCGCTCGCAGTACACGCGCGCCATCCTTGAATTCGCCAGCCTTCATGCGGGCGAACAGGTCGAGGTTCTCTTCGACGCTGCGCTCACGGAACGGACTGTTCTTGCCCGGCTCGGTCAGGCTGCCACGGTACTCCCTGGCTTGCTCCGGGGTCAGGTCGCAAACGTAGGCCTTGCCAGCCTTGATCAGCTCCACCGCCCAATCGTGCAGCTGGTCGAAATACTGCGAGGCATAGCGCACTTCACCGGACCATTGGAAGCCCAGCCATTTGATGTCGCTTTCAATGGCGTCGATGTATTCCTGGTCTTCCTTGGCCGGGTTGGTGTCGTCAAAACGCAGGTGCGTGACGCCACCGAACTCTTCGGCCAGGCCGAAGTTCACACAGATCGACTTGGCGTGACCGATGTGCAGGTAGCCGTTGGGCTCTGGCGGGAAGCGGGTCACGATCTGCGTGTGCTTACCCGAGTCCAGGTCCGCCTGGATGATCGGGCGCAGGAAGTTGACTGGAACGGCAGGTCCGGTCTTGGAATTCGAGGTAGGGTCGACAGTGGGCTTGCTCATAGGATCCTTGACGTACAAGTGCGTGGCCAGGTAGCGGGCCTGATAAATCAAAGCGCCTATCATAGCCGATGCTGTCAAGCACCTGACAGAGCAGGCCCTAAAACTGCTGCTTTTAATGTGCCTGAAGTGAAAAACAGCCTCGAAATTCGCCGCCGTCACGCTAAACTGCGCACCTTGGTGAGTTTTTGCCAAACAGGTGTGGGCTCGCACGCGTCATGCTGCGCCCCGAAAGCCACGAATTCCTTGAATAGAGTACCCATCATGACTCAAGTCAAACTGACCACCAACCACGGCGACATCGTCCTGGAGCTGAACGCCGAGAAAGCCCCGATCACCGTGGCCAACTTCCTCGAATACGTTAAAGCCGGCCATTACGAAAACACCGTTTTCCACCGTGTCATCGGCAACTTCATGATCCAGGGCGGCGGTTTCGAGCCAGGCATGAAAGAAAAGAAAGACAAGCGTCCTAGCATCCAGAACGAAGCTGACAACGGTCTTTCCAACGACAAGTACACCGTCGCCATGGCGCGTACCATGGAGCCGCATTCGGCTTCCGCGCAGTTCTTCATCAACGTTGCCGACAACAGCTTCCTCAACCACAGCGGCAAGAACGTTCAGGGTTGGGGTTATGCCGTGTTCGGTAAAGTGACCGCCGGCACCGACGTCGTCGACAAGATCAAAGGTGTTTCGACCACCATGAAGGCCGGCCACCAGGACGTTCCAGCAGACGACGTGATCATCGAGAAAGCCGAGATCATTGAGTGATATTGCTGATTTCAGATTTACATCTGGAAGAGGAGCGCCCGGACATTACCCGGGCGTTTCTGGATTTGCTCGCCACCCGCGCCCGCTCGGCGACCGCGCTGTACATTCTGGGCGACTTTTTCGAGGTGTGGATTGGCGACGACGCCATGACCTCCTTCCAACGCTCCATTTGCCAGGCTCTTCGCGAACTCAGCGAGAGCGGCACACAGATTTTTCTGATGCACGGCAATCGCGACTTCCTGCTCGGCAAGGCCTTCTGCAAAGCAGCCGGCTGCACCCTGCTCAAGGACCCGAGTGTCGTGCAGCTCGCAGGTGAGCCAGTGCTGTTGATGCACGGCGACAGCCTCTGCACCCGTGATGAAAGCTACATGAAATTGCGCCGTTACCTGCGCAATCCCGTCACCTTGTTCGTGCTGCGCCATCTGCCGCTGTGCACCCGGCACAAACTGGCGCGCAAGCTGCGCAGCGAAAGCCGCGCGCAAAACCGGATGAAAGCCAACGACATCGTCGACGTCACCCCCGAGGAAATCCCGCGGATCATGCAGCAGTACGGCGTGAAAACCCTGGTCCACGGCCACACCCACCGCCCTGCCATCCACAAACTGCAGATTGGCGAGCAGGCGGCCAGGCGCATTGTGCTGGGAGATTGGGATCGTCAGGGCTGGGCGCTGCAGGTGGATGAGCAGGGCTTTCAACTGGCGGCGTTTGATTTTGTGCCACCCTCGGTAGCCGCACTACCCCATCTGTAGGAGCCTGGGGGGGGGGGGGGGGGGGGGGGGGGGGGGGGGGGGGGGGGGGGGGGGGGGGGGGGGGGGGGGGG
>NZ_JBWKQB010000037.1:0-53756 GCF_059418545.1 Pseudomonas sp. GW821-FHT07G10
TGATCGTTCCCACGCTCTGCGTGGGAATGCCTCACCGGACGCTCCGCGTCCGCTTTGGATGTGACGCAGAGCGTCACGGGCTGCATTCCCACGCAGAGCGTGGGAACGATCAAACATGTCGCATGTTCAGAAGGCCAGCGACAGCCTGCGTTCATAACCGATCCGGCCCTTGTACGCTTCGCCGGTATCGACCCAACCTTGCTTGAGATACAGGTTGAGCGCCGCTTCATTGTGGGTGTCCACCGAGAGCATCAACCCGTTGATGTGCGGCCAGGTCTGGCGAGCGACTTGCGGCAGGGCTTGCAGGCAGGCTTTTGCGAAGCCTTTGCCCTGGGCGCGGTGGTCGACTTGCAGGGCGTGCAGTGTGGCGGTGTCTTCATCGGCCCAATGGGGAAGGCACGGCGGGCGTTTGAGCAGCAGGAAGGCCACCGGAACCTCTTGCCAAAGCAGGGCAAAGCCTTTGACGCCGGGGTTGGCGTTGGACCGCAGGGCGTGTAAGGCGCCGTCGATATCGCCGGAGAATTCCTTTTGCTGTGGGAGGATTTCGATGGCTTCGACTTGTTGGCGCTGAACCGGGGTCAGGCTGTCGTAGGGCACAAGCTGAGTAGTCACGAGCGGTACCGACAAATGTGAGACCCGGGATTCTAACGAGTTTGCGGCGGGCAAAAATATTTTTGTGGCAACACGTCGAACTTGTCGATTTCGGTTTGCGCCATACGACTAGGGGTGTCTTCACGATTCAAGTGCCACTAATCAGGCCGCCCGATGAGCCTGTGCAAACCAATCGCAAGGAGAACCCTCATGAACACTCACAACACCGAAATTGAAATCCGCGCCTTGATCGAGACTTGGCAGCAAGCCGTCATCGCCAAGGATATCGACAAAATCGTCAGCTATTACTCCGACGACATCACTTCATTCGACGCCGTGACCACGCTGCAATTCAAGGGCAAAGCGGCCTACCGTGCGCACTGGCAAGAGTGCATGAAGGTCTGCCCCGGTCCCGGCATTTTCGAGTTTCACCAGTTGCACGTCGTGCCGGCCGCCGACATCGCTTTTGCCCATTGGCTGGCCCATTGCGGCGGCACGGACGAAAAAGGTGAAACCAAAGCGTGCTGGATGCGGGTCACCGCCGGTTATCAACGCATCAATGGCCAATGGTTGGTGGTGCATGAGCACTGGTCGGCACCGTTCGACATGATGAGTGGTACGGCGTTGTTCGATCTGCAACCCTGATCGTCGGGATTTTCACCAAACCTCGAATCAGCAGCCATAGTTGATCAGCTTGATGACGGAGAATTTCATGAAATACCTATGCCTGGTCTACAGCGACGAGCATCTGTTGCACAGCCTGCCCGACAGCCCGAAAGACGCTGAGTGCATGGCCTACGCCGAGTCCGTTCAGGGCAGTGGCCGGATGCTCGCCGCCGAGGCGCTGGAGTCAGTGCAGACCGCGACCACCGTGCGCATGCGCAACGGCAAGCTGTCGATCACCGACGGGCCATTCGCTGAAACCAAAGAGCAATTGGCCGGCTTCTATCTGATCGATGCCAAGGACCTCAACGAGGCTATCCAGGTCGCCGGCAACATTCCGGCGGCCCGGGTCGGCAGTGTCGAAGTGCGCCCCGTACGTGAATTGAATCCCTCATAACAATCATAAGCAGGAGACCCTGATGAACGCTCAATTGGCTCAACCACAACCTGCTGAATTCGAGTTATCCATCAGCCGTTTGATTGACGCGCCCCGCAGCAGGATTTTCCGTGCCTGGACCGAACCGCAGTTGCTTGTGCAGTGGTGGGGGCCCCATGGTATGACCACGCCGGAATGTGAAATAGACCTGCGGGTCGGTGGTCTGTTTCGCACCTTGATGCGCGCGCCGGATGGCAAGGAATATCCGACCCAGGGGGTGTACCTGGAGATTGTCGCGCCACAGCGGATTGTCTTCACCGATGCCTTCAAACCGGGCTGGATTCCTTCAGGCAAACCCTTCATGAGCGCTGAGGTGACTCTTGAGGAAGTCGATGGCAAAACCCTTTACACCGCGCGCGCCATGCACTGGACTGAAGAGGATCGCCAGGCCCACGAGGCGATGGGTTTTCATGAAGGCTGGGGACAAAGCCTGGACCGGTTAGTGACGCTGGTGACCGAAGGCATGACTGACTGATGCCGGGCGAGGCGAGCGGGGCGCTCAAGGCACAGCTGGAGACGGTTTATCGCGCCGAGTCACGGCGGATACTCGCGACCCTGATTCGCTTGCTCGGCGATTTCGACCTCGCCGAAGAGGCATTACATGAAGCTTTCTTCGTCGCGGTCGAGCGTTGGCAGCGTGATGGCGTGCCGGCTAATCCGCGCGCCTGGCTGGTGTCTACCGGGCGCTTCAAGGCCATTGACGGGTTGCGCCGGCGGGCGCGTTTCAGTGCATCCCGGGCGGCGTTGGTCAGCCAGGTGCAAGAGCTCGAAGAGACCGACTGGAGCGAGGAAGACGTGGAAGACGATCGTCTGCGATTGATCTTCACCTGCTGCCACCCGGCCTTGGCGGCGGATGCTCAGGTGCCGTTGACGCTTCGGGAAATCTGCGACCTGACGACCGAGGAAATCGCTCGGGCCTTTCTCACGGCACCGGCCACCATTGCCCAGCGCATCGTGCGCGCCAAAGCGAAGATTCGTGACGCGAAGATCCCCTATCAAGTGCCGTCCATGGCCGAACTGCCCGAGCGTCTGGACAGCGTGTTGCGGGTGATTTATCTGGTGTTCAACGAAGGTTATTCGGCCTCGATGGGCGAGCAGGTGACGCGTGAAGATTTGACCGCCGAGGCCATACGCCTTGCTCGTTTGCTGATGGAGTTGCTGCCGGAGCCCGAGGTCATGGGGCTGCTGGCGCTGATGCTGCTGCACGAGTCGCGACGCCCGGCCCGGACTTCGGCCTCGGGTGAACTGATTGTGCTGGATGAACAGGACCGCTCGCTGTGGAATGCCGGGCTGATCGCCGAAGGCTGCGCTCTGGTGGAGCAGGCGCTGAGCACCCGTCGCTTCGGCCCATACTGCCTGCAAGCCGCGATCGCAGCGGTACATGCCGAAGCGCCGACCGCGGAGGAAACCGACTGGGTGCAGATCGTCGGGCTTTATGACGTATTGCTGCGGGCGGTGCCTTCGCCGGTGATCGAGCTCAATCGCGCGGCGGCCCTGGCCAAGCGTGATGGACCGCTGGCGGGGCTGGAGTTGATCGAGGGGATTCTGGCGCGAGGCGAGCTGCTCGATTACTACCTGGCACATTCGGCCCGGGCGGAGTTCTGCCGGCAGCTCGGGCGCGTCGAGCAGGCCAGAGAGGCTTATCAGCGCGCCCTGGAGTTGACTCGGCAAGTACCGGAGCGGCGGTTTATCGAGCGGCGGCTTGAAGCGCTGAAACCTTTCTCTTACTAGAACTAAAAATAGCGCATTGAATGAAATAAATGGCTTTTTGTAGGAGCCAGCCGGGTGGTGCTCCGTTTGCTCGCGATGGTGATCTCAAGGACGCCATCGCCGGCAAGCCGTGCTCCTACGGGTGATCTTAAGGACGCCATCGCCGGCAAGCCGTGCTCCTACGGGTGTTCTCTGCGCGACTACAACAGGTTCTACGAACGGTTTCACTCCAGCATTTTTCCCAGCAACCAACTCCCCGCAGGCCCCGGCGGATGCAGGTGTGACCACAGTGCATCCACCGCCACCGGCCGTGGCCAGCCGCGCACGGTGAGTTCATGGAGCGAGCCTGCGCCAAAGCGGCCCACCAGCCAGCGCGGTAACGGTGCCCAGCCGAAACCGCCTTGAGCCATTTCCAGCAGCATCAAATAACTCGGTGCTGACCAGACCCGGCCTTGTGCGCGGGTTTCATACGGGTTGACGATGGTCGCCAGACGCAACTCGCGGTGTTGTTGCAAGGTGTCCTTGTCGACCCTTTGCAGCGCGGCCAGTGGATGCTCACGAGAGACAAACAAGGCGATTTCCGTGCGTTCGTCGACTGTCGAACTGGCAAGGTCCGCCGGGTAGCTCGGCTGCATCTCGGCGAAGGCAATCTGCGCCCGGCCACGCTGGACCAGCGCCACCAGATCGTCGCATTCGGCGATCAGGCATTCGAGTTCCAGGTCCGGGTAACGCTGCTCGAACTCGCTCAAGCACGCCTCGAAACGGTCGGACTGCCAGGTGTCGGAAATGGCCACGGTCAGCTTCGGTTCGAAGCCTTGTGACAGCTGACTGGCGGCCATTTCCAGCCGACTGGTCGCAGCCAGGATGTCTTCGGCACGTTGCAGCATCACATGCCCGGCGGGTGTCAGGCCGGGTTTGCGGCTGCTGCGATCGAACAGAATCACGTCCAGATCGATTTCCAGGCTGGCGACTGCCGCGCTGATGGTCGACTGGCTCTTGCCCAGTTTGCGTGCGGCCGCAGAGAACGAGCCTTGGGTCGCGGCCTGGACAAAGGCCAGCAGCACTTCATGAGATGCCATGAACTATCGCCTTGATCGATGGTTATTGGTTATGAAGTATCGGGCTGGTGGGCAATGATGGCAACCATCGTTACCCAGAGAGTCTAATCATGAGTACCCAAAAATCCCTGACTGAACGGGTTTTCCAGGCCATTGGCTTCGAAGTCTTCGCGGTGCTGATGTGCGCCCCACTGTTCGCCTGGTTGATGGATAAGCCATTGTTCGACATGGGCGTGGTGACCATCGCCAACTGCTTTATCGCTCTGGGCTGGAACGTGCTCTTCAATGGCATGTTCGACCGCATGCGCGAGCGTTTCGCCATGGTCCAGAATGGCTGGACCCGCATGTTGCATGCGTTACTGTTCGAGGGCGGCCTGGTGGTCGTCAGCGTGCCGCTGGTGGCCTGGTGGCTGAACATCAGCCTGTTGCAGGCACTGATTCTGGACATCGGCGTGTTGCTGTTTTTCCTGCCGTACACCTACGTCTACCACTGGGCATATGACGTGGTGCGTGAGAGGATGATGTTACGCCGAGAGCCATCTCGCGGATGACGCCTTCGCGGCTAGTCAGTCAAGCCGCTACGCGATCCGTAGCAGCTGCCGCAGGCTGCGTCCGGCCGCGCAGCGGTCGTAAATCCTGCCTCCACGGTTAACCTGAAAAACCGCGGTGTCGGATTTTACGACCGCTGCGCGGCCGAACGCAGGCTGCGCCAGCTGCAACAGGGGTTGTGCCGAGCCTGAAAAGGGCGATCAGATGTGGAAGTAACCCACGCAGGAATCGAACGGCAGGCGTTTGAGTTCGATCTTGTTCATGTCGAACACTTCACGCAGGGCTTTGGTTTCGCCCGGGAAGTTGCGATAGGCGACTTCGTCCAGCACCACGATGGCGCCTTTTGGCATGTACGGCAGGAAGGTTTCCAGCGCGACTTTGGTCGGCTCGTAGAGGTCGGTGTCGAGGATCAGCATGGCCACGACCAGGTCCGGCCGGGACTTGACGTACTCAGGTGCGGTTTTGCAGATGTCACCCTTGACCAGCTCGCAACGCGGGATGCGGTTGACCGGACGCAGCAAGTCGTTGGCGTCGATCATGTCCTGGATCAGCGACTGGTCGGTGTCGGAGAACATGTTCTCGTTGATGTCCGTCGGGTCTTCGTCCTTGTTGATGCTGGTGAAACCTTCGAAGGTGTCGAAACCGACGATCGAACGGTTGATCGCGTAGGGTTCCAGAATCATCGACAAGTGCATGTAGAGCATCAGCGAGTTGCCCTTGTACACGCCGCACTCAATGATCGCGCCCGGTATCTCGGCAACTTTCTTGAACAACTCCATGCGCGACAATGCTGCGGTCACGCCAATGCGGTTGGCGAACACGTATGGCGCATCGGCCACGTACTCGGCATCGACCCGTTTCAGGACGTTGGCACGGGTTTCGTTGTATTCGGTCTCGGCAGGCGTAAGGCGACGCTTGGTCATTATTTGGCTCCTAGGAAATTCGAGAAATCGTGGACGTGCAAATAGTCTTTGAAGCCGGCCCCGACATCCGGGCACGCGCTGTCGACATTGATTGCGCCACGTTTGTGCTTGAGGTCATCGAGGTGCATCAGCCGGAAATCCACGCTGAAGCGGGTCTGTTCGGTGTAGTTGGGGACGGTGCCATGCAGGTGCGAGCCAGAGAAAATCAGCATCTCGGCAGTGTTACCGGCGACGCGGATTTCCGATGAGGTGTTGATCTCTTCCAGCGGCACCGGGTGCACGCGGACTTCTTCTTTGACGTTGTCCTTGGCTCGCTCACGCTGCACGTTGATCCAGTCGGACAAACTCCACTGCGCCGAGGTGTTCTTTACCGGCACATCGAAGTAGCCCGGATTGATCATCATGGTCTGGTCCGGGGCGATGGTGTAAACCGGCATCCAGGTGTTGATCTGGCAGTCCACGCCGCCGTACCAGGTGTCCCGGTGCGGTTTGTAGGCATAACTGATGCCGGCGTGCAGGTAGTCGTAGTTCGGCACCACGCGGATGCGCGGCACATCGAAAATGTAGTCCTTGGGGTCGGCGCCAATTTCCAGGGTGAAGGCGCGAATCAGCTCCTTGACCTGCAGACTGTTGGTGAACTGGCCCTTGAGCCGGGTTACCTGGATGACGAATTCTTCGACCGGCATCAGCGTGTGCAGGGACTGGTGATCAGTCTCGCCGTCAAACGCCACGGTGATGCTTTGCCGGGCGAATGCGCACAGTTCTTTGGCTGCGTTGAGCTGGGTGTTCAGGAAGATATCGCCAGCGTAGATGGCGCTTTTGAAGTCAGCTTTCTTCTGAAGCTGATTAATATACAAATTCACGGTTTCCCCCTCCTGAATACGTTGGGTCTCTAAAGAGTCGGCACAAAGGTAACAAACTGAAGTGCAATCCAGCGGATGCTGGAGCAAAAGGTCGTTAATACGCTGATTTTTCGACGAAATGCGTGTTGCGCTTGCCTGAGTCTGATTCGCGGGATAAAAAAATCCCGAACCGATTGCCCGGTCCGGGATTTTTTCAGTTGTTGAGCGAGGCTTGGAACAACTGCATAAACAGCCAATACAAACTGCCCGATAGCCCCAGCCGCAACGCGATCCGTAGCAGCTGCTACAGGGATTGTGCAAGCCCGCTTGACTCAATAATCCTGGCGCTTGCGAAATGCCCAACGCCCGGCCAGCACGGTAAAGGTCGCCACCAGTGCCACCAGAATCCAGAAGCCCTCGGGGTCGCCCGAGAGCGGGATGCCACCGACGTTCATGCCAAAGAAGCCGGCAATGATGTTGATCGGCAGCGCCAGCACAGTGACCACGGTCAGGGTGAACAGGGTGCGGTTGCTTTGTTCGTTGAGGTTGGCGGCGATTTCTTCTTGCAGCAGTTTGATGCGTTCGCCCAGGGCCGTGAGGTCGTTGATGATCAGCGCAAACTCCTCCGTGGACTTGCGCAGCTCCTTGACGTCCTCCTTCTGTAGCCACTGCGGTGGGCGGTTGAGCAGCCGCAGCAACGACCCCGGTTCAAGCGCCAACAAGCGTTGCAGGCGCACCAGCACCCGGCGGTTTGTACCCAGTTCGGCGCGGTTGGTGGACAGGCGCGAGGACAATAGCTGGTCTTCGATCTGGTCGACGCTGATGCTGGTTTTGCGCACGATCTGGGTCAGCACTTCGCCCTGATCACGCAGCAGATGTACCAGCAGTTCCAGTGGCGAGCGAAAGCGTTCACCGGCCTTGACCGAGGAACGCAGCTTGTCCACTGAGTGCAAGGGTTGCAGGCGGGCGCTGATGATCAGGCGGCTGCGGGCGCAGACCCACAGGGTCGAGATGTCCGAAGACACCATGCTGCTCAGGTTGAACACCACATCGTTGACCACTGCCAGCAGCGCCGTATCGACGTGTTCGATGCGCGTAGAGCGTGAACCTTCATGCAGCGCTTCGAAGAATTCTTCTGGCAAATCCAGATGGGTTTTCATCCAGCGCTCGCAGGCGGCGTGGGCCAGGTTGAGGTGCAACCAGAGAAACTCGTCGGTGTCAGCGGGTTGTTTCAAGCATTCCAGAGCCTTGGCCGAATCGATTTCACGGCCGCGTTCGCCGGGGCGAAAACTGAAACCGTAGAGCAGGCCGAACAGATCAGAGTCGCGATGGCGTTGGTCGATACTGTGGTTCATGGAGTCTCGCTGGCGGGAGGTACCTGTAGGACGTTTCACAGGTTCACGTGAGCCGCATCATGGCAAGGCTGTTTGACGGTTTTGTGACAGTTTGGCGACGCGGGCGAGTGAGCGATGACCAGTGGTCGGAACCCTTTAAAGAATGCGAACGGCGCGCCGATCACGCTCACGTAATCTTTCGCGATTTGGCCATAGGCCTGGTTGTTGGTGACAGGGATGTCTAGACGTCATGCATGCCCCTGGATGGCCTGCTTTATCCCTGTCATGAGATCCCACTCGATGTTTTTGAAAAAGTCCCTGAGAGCTCAAATTCTGGCAATGCTGAGCGGCAGCTTGATTGCGATGCTGTTGATTGCTCTGGCGTGCTTCCACTTTCTCTCCAGCGGTGTTCAGAGCTATCACAACCTGATCGATGGCCCGCTGCATACTTCACAACTGATCGATGAGGCCAACCTGCAATTCAAAGTTCAGGTACAGGAATGGAAAAACGTCCTGCTGCGTGGCAAGCAGCCGGCTGACCTGGACAAGTACTGGAAGCAGTTTGAAGATCGCCAACGCGATGTTCAGGGCATTCTTGGCCAGCTGGCCAGCCAACCGGGAATCGATGCACAGCTCAAGACACGCATCGAGCGACTGCGTGAGGAGCACCGGGTCTTGGGTACGGCCTATCAGAAGGGCCGCGACGCTTATCTGGCGGCAGGTGCTGATCCAACGGCAGGAGACGCTGCGGTCAAAGGCGTGGACCGCGCCGCCAGTGAACAAATGAGCGAGCTGGTCAACGAGTTACGCAAGCAAGGCACCGAGCAATCGACATTGATCAGCGCCAGCGCCGATCGCACTGTGCTGCTGGGAATTGTGGTGATGCTTGCTTCGGGCCTGTTGATCGGTCTGTTCAGCCTGTGGCTGGTCAACCGCCATCTGGTGGAGCCGATCCGCAAGCTGATCGAGTATGTGGCGCAACTCAGTCAGGGTCGCTTTGCCGAGCGGGTGGCGAGCAATCGTCAGGATGAGTTGGGCAAGCTGGCCGTTGCCGCCAATACACTAAGGGATTTTCTCGCAGAAACCTTCAGCCATTTGCAGCGCAGTGCCTCGGATCTGGACAGTGCCAGCGGTGAGCTGAATTCCATTGCAAGCCTCATGACCCACGGCACCAACGAGCAATTCAACCGCACCGATCAAGTCGCCACGGCGATGAACGAAATGTCTGCCACCGCTCAGGAAGTCGCCCGCCACGCCGCCGACGCGGCGCGGGCTGCCGATGATGCCGATCACTCTGCTCAGCAGGGCGAAAAGGTCATGCAGGGGACGATTCACACCATCACTCAAATGCGCGGTGAAATCGCCAATACCGCTATGGTTATCCGGCGTCTGGAGGCCGACAGTGGGCGCATCGGCAAGGTGCTGGAAGTGATTCGCGGGATCGCCGAACAGACTAACCTGCTGGCGCTCAACGCGGCCATCGAAGCGGCCCGTGCCGGTGAGGCCGGGCGTGGGTTTGCCGTGGTCGCTGATGAAGTGCGCAGCCTGGCTCAGCGCACTGCGGCGTCGATCATCGAGATCAATCAAATCATCCAGACCGTTCAAACCGGCGCAGTGGATGCGGCCCAGGCGATCGAGAGTGGCCAGTCGCGCAGTGAAGAAAGCGTCGAGCAGGTCACTCAGGCCGGTGCGATGCTGGAGCGCATCACTGTGGCGGTGGAAGCGATTCGCGACATGAACCGCCAAATTGCCACCGCCGCCGAACAGCAGACCTCGGTCGCCGAAGATATTTCGCGCAACCTCACCGAGATCACCTGCATCGCCAGTACCAACCTGGATAACGTGCAGCGCACCGAAGCGGCGAGCCAGAATCTGCACGGGTTGTCGGGGCAACTGAACGAGGTGACTGCACGTCTGAGTGCGTGACCGGACACCCCCCAGGCGTGATTGTGTATCGGCTCGGTATCCGGGCCGGTACACGATAAATCTCAAGCTTGTACCGCTTACGTCGATGAGGAGGTTATCCCTAAACTCACATGGATCAACCACCCATGGTCAGCATCACTTCCGTTTCGATCAATCAGAGCCTTTCTACAACGTCCAGCAAAACCACGATCACTGACAGTGCCGACACCAGCAAGACCGACAGCACCTCGTCAACGGCAGCAGGTAGCTCAGCCACCTCAGCCGCCACCGACACTTCGAAGGTCGCAGCAGGCGGTGCACCGGCGTCCAGCGGCAGCAGTACGAGCAGCAGTAGCGAGTCGGATGCGGTGAAAGCCTTGCGCAAGCAGATTGCTGAACTGCGAAAGCAATTGCAGGAACAACACAAGCAACTGCAAGCGGCTCAAGCGAGTCAGAAAAGTGCAGATGCAAAAGCCGCCGAAGTGGCCGCTGCGCAATCGCAGATCGCGACCACCTCAGGCTCATTGCAGACCGCTACTGCCGCGCTGTTGCAAGCCTTGCAGAGCTCGAGCAGCAGCACCTCGGGCTCGTTGGTCAGTACCTCGGCATAACGTCGGGAGCCTGCGGTGATCGAGCGCGAACGCGGGCTTTGTGTTCTGCGCTAAAACGCAAAAAGCCGCGCGACCAAAAGGTCGCGCGGCTTCTACAGTGTTCCCGTTACTTGTCTTGTTTGTTGCTCAGCACCTGACCGGTCGTGGCGTCCAGGTGCACGTCCCACTCAACACCTTTGGCGTCGCGTATTTCGACCTGGTAGACGTAATCCGCGCCTTTTTTCTCAAGCTCGGTGTCGGTGATGTTGGCTGCCGTAGCTCCTGGATACTGGGCGAGGGCGGCCTGGTTGAGTTTTTCCAGGTCCATGATGCTGCCATCTTTGAGCAGACCCGGAATCAGATCCGGGCGCACGTCAGCCCGGGCCAGGCCGGCGGTCAGGGTCAAGGAAGCCGCGGCGAACAGGGCAGTCAACGTTTTCATGAGTTCTTTCCTTGGGGTGAACTGTTTAAGTGGGACCAGCGTAGTCCGCCGAACTTAATTCACCCTTAATTGCACCTCGGCGCTGACGGTTTCGTTCGCCCATTCCTGCATGGGGCGCTATACGCCCCGGCTCACGGCCGATTGATCATTTAATAGCCGTTAGCCTCAAGCAACTGCGCGACGCTGGCCGGCGCCGGGCGTTTGAAGTACTTGAGCAGCTCGCTGGCGCGGTTGGTGAAGATGCCATCAACGCCGGCGTCCATCACCTTCTTGTAATCCACCGGTTCGTCGATGGTGTAGGCATGCACCAATAGACCTTTGTCGTGAGTGAAGGTGTTCATCCACGGCTGCACCAGGTCCGAATAGCTTTGATCGCCACCTGTGGTCAGGGCTGCTGAAGGTCCTGTACCGATGGCGCCTTGAGCCTTGGCGTAGTTGACCCATTTCTCGAATTCGGCTTTGTCCCTGGGTTCCTGTCTGGCGTACCAGGCGGCCTTGTCCTTTTCACCGCTGGCGGCGAAGCTGACATTGGATTTGGGTTCGATACTGCCTTCACCGACCCACAGCAGAAGGATTTTCGGTACCTGCGGCATTTCCTTTTGCAGCAGTTCCAGGCTGCTCTTCTCGAAGGTTTGCAGCACGACCTTGCCTTTGCCCTGGCCGACCGCCAAATCGCTTTTCGCCAGTTTCGAGCCGGTCGGGCTCAGCCAGCCACGGTCCTGCAATTTATTTTTCAGGTCACGTTCGATACCCGGAAACTGCTTTGGCTCTTTGGTTTCGATGTACAGCCCGGGTTTGTGCTGCGGGTTGCCTTGCGCGATATCGATGATTTCGTCGAGGGTCAGGATCTTCAGGCCCACATACGAGGGGCGCGCACGGTCCGGGTACGCCTTGTTGAACCAACTGCCGGCATCCAGGGTTTTCAGTTCGGCCAGGGTGAACTCGTTGGCGGGACTGTCCTTGCGCTCGGGAAATTTACTGGCAACGTCAGTGGTGCGTTGCAGGTTGTTGTCATGCAGGGCAAACAGCACACCGTCTTTGCTGCGTTGCAGGTCCATTTCCAGGTAGTCGGCACCCAGGTCACGCGCCAGTTTGTAGGAGGCCGCGGTGGATTCCGGTGCATCGAAGGATGCGCCACGGTGGGCAATGACCGCCGGGTGTGGAACACCTATGGCGCTGGCCAGAGCGGTCGGGCTCGGCTGGCTGGTGGCCTGTGCCTGGCCAAGGCCGAGCATAAGGCTCAGCAACAGGGCACTTTTGCGGAAGGTGACGGGCATATTCGAAGTCCTTTCGTAGAGAGCGATGTCCAAGGATTACCTTTTAACAACTGAACGCCACTTGTGCTATCGCCATACCGACATTACGTATGTCAGAGCCGGTATTTCCGTGCTTTTGTGCGGCTCTGTGCAGTACTCGTTGGCCCGGCAGTTAACGCCCCCCGACGCTCGACTATTTTTCAAACCGATAAGCGCGCTCAACCTTGCACACCCGTGTATGACAAGCCTCATACCAGGTCGAGCGCCCCTGCTCGCGGACCTCGGTGTGTTCGGCGTGATGTTTCCAGGCGAGGATTGCAGCCTCACTGGCCCAATAGGAAACAGTGATGCCGAGCCCGTCTTCACCGCGGGCTGACTCAACACCGAGAAATCCCGGTTGCTCGCGGGCCAGCTCGAGCATGCGCCCGGCGGCTTGCTCGTAGCCTTGATCCCCCTCGGTTCGCAGGGACGTGAAAATCACCGCGTAGTAGGGCGTCGCTGGTGTCTTGGCGATCATGCCGGGTTCCCCGCGCAGGTGTTGAGAAATGCGCTGACCAGAGGCGGGGGCGTGCCGGCCAGTGCGGCGCGTTCGGGCTGAAATAACGTGGCGACGAAGAACGGATGACCACGCAGCTCGACGCTCCTCAGATCACCCGCCGAGTCGTGTCCGGTGGCGTGCAGGCTTTGTGTCAGCAGCTGCGTTTCGAACTCGGGATTGACGCCGTACCGGCAGTGATAACCTTCGCGGATTTGCAGTGCGCCATAGGCGTTGGCGATCAACGAACCTTCGACCAGGCAGATACCATCCACGGCCTCGACCAACGAGCAACTCAACGGCGTGAGGAGGGCGCGGGCGGCGTCCGGTGACGTCTCGCCATGCTCGGCATCGGCCCAGCCGAGCACGTTGCGTGCGTACTCAAGCACTGCGTGTTGAAAACCGCCGCAGGTCCCCAGAAAGGGTCGTTGTTGTTCGCGGGCATAACGGATGGCCAGGAGTGCGCCGTCCATATCGCGGTAAGGGCTGGCCGGCACACACCAGAAACCGTCGAAGCCATTCAGCTGGGTGGCCGATGTGATGCTTTCGGTGGGCAGCCACTCAAACTGCACCTTCAGATCGGCGTTCTCGGCCGCCATGCTCAGCGCCATCGGGATCGCCTGGTGAGCGATGACATCGCGGTTGTAGTCACCGATCAGAGCGATATGGATGAGGGGCTTATCTGAAGGGGTTTGCATGTGGTTCTCCTGGTGCGGCCAAGGCTTGTTGATTCCTGGAGCCCACTATAGATTGGCGCTCACGCAATCAATATTGGCGTTTACCCAAATGCTCAATGCATCAACGCACTATCAACTCGATTACCCGGACCTGTCGCTGATCCTGGCGCTGGTGCGTGGCGGCTCTCTGGCCCGTGCAGCCGCGCTGTTGAAGGTCGATGTGTCGACGGTATTTCGTGCGGTGCGCAGACTGGAAGCCGCCTTGGGTCAGGAGTTGTTCGAGAAAAGCCGCGCAGGCTATCTACCGAGCAGCATGGCGCAAGCCTTGGCCGAACAGGCTGAGCGTGCCGAGCAAGCGCTGGAAGCGGCACGCATTGGTGTGGAGCAAGGTGGGGAAGTTATCAGTGGCACGGTCCGCCTGACCTGCACCGATTCGGTCCTGCAAGGTTTGCTTTTGCCGGCACTGGCGCAGTTCATGCCGGCATATCCGGCCTTGACCATCGAATTGAGTACGTCCAACGATTTTGCCAACCTCAGCCGCCGCGACGCCGACATCGCGTTGCGCTTGACCTGCACACCGCCGCAGCATCTGGTCGGGCGGTGCCTGGGCTCGGTGTCGTACCGGGTTTGCGCCAGTGCGGCTTACCTGCAATCGGTCGACCCCAGTGACCTGGCCAGGCTTGCCTGGATCGCCCCGGATGACTTCCTGCCGGATCATCCAACCGTGGCCTGGCGTCGTCAGCAGTTGCCCGGCGTGCTGCCCAATTACCGCTGCAACAGCATGCTGTCGGTCACCGAACTGGTGCGTGCCGGGTTGGGCGTCGCGGCGCTGCCGGACTTCCTGATCGGTGAATCGGGACTGCAAGCCTTGAGTGAGCCCCTGCACGGTTACGACACCAGTCTATGGCTGCTGACCCGCCCGGACTGCCGCACCTTGCGCTCGGTGGTGACGCTGTTCGATGAACTGGCGCGCAGCGTCCGTTTGCCTTAGTTCTGTTCCTCCGGCGCGATGGGTTCAAACCTTGGGCTCATCCTTGCGCACAAAATGCTGATGCATTTCGGAGGTCAGGTTTTCGATGCGCTCGGTCAGGGTCTTGGTCATCTCGGTCAAACGGGTGTTTTGCTCAAGTAATTCCAGTAGTTGTGCTGTGGTCTGGGCGGCTTGTGTCTGCCGTTCGGCGTTGGCAAGGGCAAGGGTTTCACGGTGCAGGGCATCCGCATCGGAATGGGCTTTGTCCCGTGCCGCCTGGCGAGTTTGAGCGAGCAGAATCAGCGGCGCGGCATAGGCTGCCTGGAGGCTGAAAGCCAGGTTCAGCAGGATGAACGGATAGACATCGAAATTCGTCAGTCCAGCCAGGTTGACGCCAATCCAGAGTGCGACAATCAGTGTTTGCGCGCCGAGGAAGGTCGGCGTCCCGAAAAAACGGGCAAAGGCTTCAGCCTTCAAGGCAAAACTGTCAGTGCCGAAGGTCGGCGCCAGATGGGCGTGAGGGCGGTGAAAGCGCAGGTGATCGACTTTAGAGCCAGGCTCTGCTTCGGGTTTGACTGAGTTCATAGTGCTCTCTGCAATGCCATGGGACTGGGGTCTACTATAGCCCCGAGTACCCACGATTGAGGAAATCCTCTAAGGGCATCCAGTGGGCTTGTGCCAGACGGGCAATCGCGGGTTCTCTGACCGGGTCGCTCGTGGCGACGTTGATTTTGTTGCGCCCGGAGTTTTTCGCGGCGTACAGCGCTTTGTCCACCTAGTTGAGCCACATCGCGGCATCCTCGAACGGTAACTGGTAAGCGGCAAGACCAATGCTCAAGCTCACCTCAAGCTCAGGGATCTCCTGGCTGCGGTAGTTGCTGAAGACTTCACGCAAGCGTTCCACGAACTCCCTGGCTTGCTCCAGAGGCATGTCCGGCAAAATGTAGGAGCAGCCGGTCGACGCTCGATTGCTCCGGGCGGCGCTCCGACGATGGACCTGAGGGCGACGCGTTTATCCAGCAAACACGCGTTATCGTTAACGTCATCGCGAGCAAGCTCGCTCCTACAAGGGGCAGCGTTCGCTTAACTGACTTGATTGCCAGCTGGTAACACACCGTGCCTACCGCCAGCGGGTAGAGCGTCAGCATCGGCAGGCAGGCATAGACCTGAAGCGTACTGGTGGGCGAAGGCCGCCCCCAGCAGAGCAGGCGAGGAAGGGCCCCAGGGAATCTTCCCCGAGTGGACGGGACTACAGCTGATAGCAGGCCAGGAACATATCCATTGCAGACGCTACAACGGTGGTCTGCATCTCGGGTGACAGCACTGGCTGGTTCATGGAGATTTGTGGCCAGAAGGCGAATGCCTTGATCAGCCCCTGCACCTGCTGCGCGGCGAAACACGGGTCGACGGGTTTCAACCTGCCGTCGGCCTGGGCCGCGCGAATCCACACGGTGAGGCTCTCTTCACGCTCTCCCAGCCTGGCGACCATGTCCTGGGCCCGTTCGGGGGAGTGGATCGTGGCGGCAATTGCCACACGCGCCAGGTCGAGGAGGTTGTTGTCCGCCAGCATGTGCAGTTTGGCCCGCAACAACACTTCCAGTTGCTCGCGTAGCGGCAGATCACTGCGGTAGATCGTGTCCTGCTGGGTGCTGATGCTGGTCCATAATTTATTCAGGATCTCGGCGAACAGCTCTTCCTTGCTGGGGAAGTGGTTGTACACCGTGCGCTTCGAAACGCCGGCCGTGGCGGCTATCTTGTCCATGCTGGTGATGTCGAAACCGTTGGTCCGGAATTCGACAATGGCCGCCTGGACGATGGCTTCGCGTTTTCGGTCGGTGAGGCGCAGTGCAACTGTCATAAATAGGCTTCGGCGGGTGAAATGAAAATTACACTTCGCAGTTTACTTATTCTCTCGTTTGTTGCAATCTTGAAACTACACTGTGCAGTGTAATTGCGCGGTAAAAAATAGAGCTTGCGGCTAATGCGTGTATGCATTGGCCAGTTATCGTCCAACAACGGAGCACCGGAACCTCACCGGTTTCCTTGGAGTCACCTCAATCATGGCCACTCTCTCATCTCGCGCTGACAGCGCCCCCAGCCTCAAAGGCTCTTTGCGGGACGAAGGTCATTTCCGCAACCCTGTAGCAGTGCCGCGCGAAGGCTTTCGCAAAACCTTGCGGATATTCTGGAACATGCTGTTCCACAAACCGCGCAACACTCGACCGGCCGGGGTTATCCCTGTACAAGCCTTGACCCGCGAAGCGCTGTTGGCTGCGCCAAATCACAGCGTGTTCCGTCTCGGCCATTCGACCGTGCTGCTCAAATTGCATGACAAGTTCTGGCTGACCGACCCGGTCTTCGCCGAGCGCGCATCGCCGGTGCAGTGGGCCGGTCCACGGCGCTTCCATCAGCCACCCATCAGCCTGGAAGAACTGCCACCGATTGAGGCGGTGATCCTGTCCCACGATCATTACGACCACCTCGATCATCAGTCCATTCTCAAACTGGCCGACAAAACCAGATACTTCCTCGCGCCGCTGGGTGTGGGCGATACCTTGATCAAATGGGGGATCGACGCCAGCAAGGTGCGCCAACTGGATTGGTGGCAGGGCACTGAAGTGGATGGCATTCGCTTCATCGCCACACCATCCCAGCATTTTTCCGGACGCGGCCTGTTCGATGGCAACAGTACGCTGTGGGCGTCCTGGGTCATGATCGATGGCGATACACGGATCTTCTTCAGCGGCGACACCGGCTATTTCGATGGCTTCAAACGCATCGGCGAACAGTACGGCCCGTTTGATTTGACGCTGATGGAAACCGGCGCCTACAACGTCGAATGGCCGCATATTCATATGCAGCCAGAGCAAACCCTCCAGGCGCATATCGACCTCAAAGGTCGCTGGTTACTGCCGATCCACAACGGCACGTTCGATCTGTCGATGCATGCCTGGCACGAACCCTTCGACCGCATCCTGGCCCTGGCCTGGGAGCGAAATATCGCCATCACCACGCCCCAAATGGGTGAAGCGTTCAACCTGACACAACCCCAGCGTGGACGGGCGTGGTGGCTGGAGGTGGAGAGTGTGCCGTGCTCGGAGCACAACGCGCTGACCTGACAGGCTGCGCGTCTGGTTGAATAGTCATACACGTGAAGAGGAAAGGGGCTCGGGGGGCTATCCCGAGCCCTGCCCTAGGCTGACCGAGAGAGTGAATTAATCACTCATCCTTCAGCATTTACGGGATGTCTATTCATGAATGGAACTCTGAAATATCACTTCACCGCACTCATCCGGATGAGTGCGCTAAATGCGTTACCTGGAAGCATTGATTGCCGATGTTGCATCACCTGCGATTTTCGTCGCGCCCTTGTCCGGTTACCCGGGCATCACGGTGCCCTCAGGCATAGACGCTGACGGTTTGCCAACCTCGGTTTTCTTTTATGGTGAGCGCTGGAGCGACGCCAGGCTCCTGGCACTTGCCTATAGCTATGAGCAAGCCTCTCTGGCATGGCAGGCCCCGGCCTTCAGGCAGCAATAGTTCGTCGATCGAAGCCTGCTGCCAACCGAGGAGCCGGCTTCTGTTCGTATCGGTGTTCACTCAATCATCGCGTAATCAGCCCGCCCGACCGGATCAGGTGTCGTGCCTTTGATGTTCATGCCTCTGCCCGGCGCAAAGCCCGGGAAAAACACCAGGCCTTGCGCTTCCAGCCGATAGGCCAGGGCCAGACGAGTGACGTCCAGCAACTCCCCTTGGGCTTCAAACCGCTGGATGGCGGCTATCGAAACCCCTGATTCCTGAGATAACTGCTCCAGGCTCCAGCCCAATAGCTCGCGGGCCTGTGCGCAGTGTTCGGGGGTGAATTGATGAAGGGCGATACGTTCGAGGGTGATTTTCATCGCAAGAGAGGCCATGGTTTTCTCCGGGGTTCGAGAGTGGCGATTCAATAAAATACTGTGTTTTTGTACAGTTGTTTTATACCCGGATCAAACTCATTTTTTGATCGATTCTATTTTTTCTCGCTCAGGCAGGGTTTACATCGGTTTGCTGGTGCTGGTGCTGGTGCTGGTGCTGGTGGTGGTGGTGGTGGTGGTGGTGGTGGTGGTGGTGGTGGTGGTGGTGGTGGTGGTCGGTCTGTGGGTGAAGTGAGTTTGATTGGGCATCAGAGGCCGGAAAATTCGCCCGGTTACATCTGCTTCTCCAATTTTCAGCGCTGCCTCGCCGTAAGAGCTGACAGTCGACTACGATATTTTATGTAAGACCCTAAAAGCTCAATTGACGTTTAACAATAAAAGCAACAATTGGACGTCAGCTTCCTGATTTCAATACGCGCAAAGGTTGCGTTTTAAAGGCAAGCAGGCGGTGTGCACCACAACGTTTTTTCCAGGGAATGGCATCATGAAGAGATTACGTCTGCTGTGTACCCTGATCGGTTTTATCAGTTTGCCGGCCCTGGCCGATATGGCATCGTCAAACAAGGATGCCTTCGTGGCTAACCTGATAGAGCAGATGACCCTGGAAGAAAAGGTCGGCCAACTACGGCTGATCGCTATTGATGACATCATGACTCCCGAAAGGATGCGCCAAGAGATCACTGCCGGGCGAGTCGGTGGTATGTTCGGTTCTGTGACCCGTTACAAAAACCGCCCCATGCAGGATGCGGCTCAACGTAGCCGCCTGAAAATACCAGTGTTTTTCGGCTGGGACGTGATACACGGTCATCGAACCATTTTTCCCATTGGCCTGGCATTGGCCTCCAGCTGGGATATGGACGCTATCGAGTTGAGCGGTCGCACGGCGGCGAAAGAAGCCAGTGCGGACGGTGTCGATTTGACCTTTGCACCGACGATAGATATCGCCCGTGATCCTCGTTGGGGGCGCACATCCGAAGGCTTCGGTGAAGACACCTATCTGGTTTCCCGCATTGCCAAAGTGATGGTTCAGGCCTATCAGGGCAAAAGCCCGAATGCACCCGACAGCATCATGGCCAGCGCTAAACATTTTGCGTTGTATGGTGCTGTCGAGGGGGGACGCGACTACAACAGCGTCGACATGGGCCTGGCCAGGATGTACCAGGACTACCTGCCACCTTATCGTTCGGCGATTGATGGTGGCGCGGGAGCAGTCATGGTGGCGCTTAACTCGATAAATGGTGTGCCAGCAGCTTCCAATACATGGTTGATGCAAGACCTGCTTCGCAAAGCCTGGGGTTTCAAGGGCCTGGTCATCAGCGACCATAGTGCGATAACCGAGTTGGTTCAGCATGGTGTTGCGAAGGATGACCGCGAAGCTGCCAGGCTCGCAATCAGGGCTGGCATTGATATGAGCATGAACGATTCCTCCTATGGTCAGGAGCTACCAGGACTGCTTAGGTCTGGCGCTATTTCTCAGAGCGATATTGATAACGCAGTGCGGGAAGTCCTGGGGGCCAAGTACGACATGGGGCTGTTCGAAGACCCTTACCGGCGCATCGGCGTTGCCAGTGACGACCCCGTTGATATCAACGCCGAAAACCGTCTGCACAGAACGCAAGCCCGTGAAGTGGCACGCAAGACGTTGGTGCTGCTGAAGAATGAAAATGGGCTCTTGCCGCTAAAAAAAGAGGGAACGATCGCACTTATTGGCCCGCTGGCAAAAAGTACCGTCGACATCATGGGCAGTTGGTCTGCAAGCGGCATGGCCTCGCAATCCGTGACGATCTACGACGGGCTGAAAAGCGCGATGAACAAGGGCTCGCTGATCTATGCCCGAGGAGCCAATCTCACGGAGGATCAGGAGGTTGTTAAATACCTGGGAGTGTCCGAAGTCGAGAACGACTCTCGTCCGGCAGCAGAAATGATTGATGAAGCAGTCAAGGCTGCACAGCGAGCCGATGTTGTGATTGCCGTGGTGGGTGAGCCTCGTAGTATGTCTCATGAAGCGGCAAGCCGAACCAGCCTGGATCTGCCAGGGCGCCAGAGTGAATTGATCGCCGCCCTGAAAACTACTGGCAAACCGCTGATACTGGTATTGATGAACGGCCGTCCACTGTCCATCGGCAAGGAGCAGGAACAGGCCGATGCGGTTCTGGAAACCTGGTACAGCGGCTCTGAGGGGGGTAACGCCATTGCCGATGTAGTGTTCGGTGACTACAACCCGTCCGGCAAGCTACCCATCACCTTTCCGCGTTCCGTGGGGCAGATCCCGAGTTACTACAGCCACTTGAACACCGGTCGCCCCTACATACCGGGTGGGCCTCGCAACTACACTTCTCAATATTTCGATCAATCCTATGGTCCGCTTTATCCCTTCGGCTATGGACTGAGCTATACCGATTTCAGCCTGTCCGAAGTAACCCTGTCGGCTCCAACACTCAAGAGCAATGGCAACGTCGATGCCAGCATCACGGTGCGAAACATCGGCAAGCGCGACGGCGAAACGGTCGTTCAACTGTATATCCGAGAGGTCGTTGCATCCGTCAGTCGTCCGGTCAAAGAACTTAAAAACTTTCAAAAAATCATGCTGAAGGCCGGGGAGGAGAAAGCTGTCCACTTCACCATTGATGAGAGCGACTTGAAGTTCTTCAACACACAGTTGAAATACGCCGCCGAGCCGGGCGAGTTCCGGGTGCAAATCGGTCTGGATTCTCAGGATGTGAAAGAGCAGAGTTTTGAGCTGTTGTAGGCTTGAGGCAAACGCTACACCCCCCTGTAGGAGCCGAGCTTGCTCCGGGCGGCGTTCCGACGATGGACTCAAGGGCAGCGCGTTCATTCAGAAAATACGCGTTATCGTTAACGTCCATCGCGAGCAAGCTCGGCTCCTACAGGGGGTGTAGCGGCAGTGGCTTCTTTTTTTTTTTGGCTCACTGTTTCGCCTCCAACCCCGGCGCCTCACGAATGATGAAGTGATCGAGGTTCTCGATATCACCACTGAACACCCCGAAGGTCTGTTCGGGGTTTTTCTTGCTCGGTACTTGCTTCAACTCCGGCGTCACACCATAGAAGAAGCAATACAGGTCCCGCTCGCTGCCAATGGCGTTCTTGATCTCCTCCAGGAAGGCTTTGCGTTTGCGGTAGCTCTCAATCAGCTGTTTGCTCAGGTAAACGTTCACTGAGTAAGGCTTCTTCTCGACCCAGACCTTCTTCTCGAAATCGATCCGGAAGCTGGTTTTGTAGTCTTTGATCTCCTTGATCTTGCCCCAGTAAATCAGCCCTTTGTTGTCTTGCAGGTATTCAATCTTCTTGAAGAACGACCAGTAGGACGCTGTCTGTTCACCGATCTTGAGCGGCATGCTTTTGAGCCGCTCCTTGTCATCGATGTTCGACACAAAGCATTCCACCGGATGGGCAAACACGCTGGTCTTGTCCGGCGCTGTTTCACGGGGCGCGTGCTCCGTGGCGTTGTTCGCAGACGGCGTCTTCAGCTCATCCTGTGGAGAGGCAACATCTGTCGCCGGACTGGATGGCTTGCGCACATATTGGCGACGGGTGAGCAGCAACTCCGACGGGAAATGCTCCTCCCGATCGTTATCGCCCTCGGCATCCAGCCCCGAGGCCAAAGCTTTAGGACTGAGGTAAGGGCAGCCATCAACGTGCCGGGTGCTGGGCACATTCTTGAAATGTGGCGTCCTTATATAGTTGACGTTCTTCGCATTGAACGTACCCAACACGTTCTGTGCATCGAACGCCGCCCGGCATGCATCGTTAGGGCATTGAAAGCTTTCCCTGGCCGAATCGAATGCCATCGTCTCGTCGAAATTCAAATCCCGCACGTCATAAATCGACAGCTTTTCATCGAGGCTGAGGCAGTAGGCTTTGTCGAATTTCATTCGCTTGCTGATCCTGAAAGGGGATGGCCTATTAATAGCGGGTGGGGCTGTGGGGTGCACCAACTCTTTCACGTTCGTTGCCAGTGCCGGGTGGGATGAACTCGCCAATGGACAAGGGCCAATACCTTAACTAGCGTTGTGCACGGGTGGCCGCGCTCCCTTCCTTGTCATGAGGTGTGTAGTGGCGCACTGCCCGTCCTGTCGTTAGCCGCGCCAACAAGGAGGTCGGGGGTGTCTGGATCGGTCGTGCTGGACGCGATTCTCGGGATGCTAAGGCCTGGTGCGCAATGACACCTTGCTTGCAGCGGGCATGCAGATGGCCAGCAATCTCGTGAAAGACAACTCGCCAGCTACGCTCGATCAGCTAGCAAAGCCGATCCGCAGCCCAAGCCTTGAGCGCTTTGAAACCAGAGACATCGAAATCAGGGACTTCATTTCAGGGAGCGCAACATGCCGAACAACTGGCCCGCCGAGATTGAGCACGTCGTCGTGCTGATGATGGAAAACCGTTCCTTCGATCATTTACTGGGTGATTACAAAAGCATCAATCCTGCGTGCGATGGCATCGACCGCAACGCCCCAAGTACCAACCCGCTGACGCTCGCCAGTGGCAGTTCGATCGTGATCACTCAAACGGCGGAATTGCCGGATTACTTCAGCCTGTGGGCACCGCCCGCGCCTTCGCCACCGGCAACGCCTGCGAAGGACAGCGAAGGTTTCGATCTTGGCCATGAGTTCGTCGATGTAGTGAAGCAACTGGATGTGTCACTCAAGACCAGCCTGAGCGCACCCAAGCTCGATGGCTTTGCGCAGGACGCCTACGACAAGGCCCGCACCGACCTTAAAGTTTACAAAACCTGGTCCCAATCCATGGCTCAGCGGGCGATGAACTACATCCCGTTCGGTGCCACGCCGGCCACCGATCCGCTGCCAGCGATCCAGGGACTGGCGCGTCATTTTACGGTGTGCGACCGTTGGTTTGCGTCGGTGCCGGGCCCGACCTGGCCGAACCGTTTTTTCGCCATGCTTGGCAGTAGCAACGGCCGCGTGCTGATGCCGTCCACGGGCACGGTGCTGGCCGGTATCAAAAGCCTGATTGCGCAATTTGGTGGTGACAGTATTTTTTCGTTGCTGCGGGACAAGGGCCACGATGTACGCATCTACTCCGACGGCGCCATCCCGCTGGCGGCATTGGTCAAGGGTGGTTTGCAGCATCTGGGCATCGACGACTTCAAATCGGATGTCGCCGCTAACAAACTCCCCGAACTGTCCTGGATCGAGCCGAGCTATGGCCTGCTCAACGGCAAGCTCGGGCCCAACGTGTCGCATCATCCACCGGAAGATCTGCGCTTCGGCGATCAGTTTGTCGGTGATGTGTTCAACGCGTTGTCGGCCAACACAGACCTGTGGAACAAGACGTTGTTCGTGCTGCTGTACGACGAGCACGGCGGCTTCCATGACCATGTGGTGCCGCCGACCTGTGTTTCGCCCAACGCAACATCCGATGTCGACTGGCCCAACCCCTTCACCCGACTCGGCATTCGTGTGCCGGCGATCCTCGCATCGCCGTGGCTCAAGCCGGGTTTGATTCCCTGGACGGGCACACTCCAGGCGCAGCATTACGATCACACCAGCCTGCTGGCCTTTCTTTGCGATCATTTCAAATTACCGCGCAGCGCCCTTGGTCCACGGGTGGTGGCGGCCCAGCACTTCGGTAATGCGCCGATCTGGCGTAGCGCCGCGAGCGTGACTGCAGCGCTGCAACTGGCACCCACCGCGGTGCCAAGCCGCGCCGGTCTGCCATTGATCGAGTCTACACTTGCGACCCTCAGCCGGCAGGTGGTGGACAGCGCCACGGGGTACCTCGACGGTCTTGATCCGGAGCAAGTCTGGAAGAACAGCGCCCAAGGCGTCAGCAGTTTTCTCGACAACCGCACCCGGGCACTGCGTGATCCCGGACAAGCCGCCCTCACGTCCGCCGTGCCGAGTGCGAACAACCTGGAGGCGAAGCTGCGTCGCCTGCAGGACCTGATGGTCACCGCATACGGCCAACCCGCCCCGGCTCCAGCCGCTGCGCAGCCCGTCAGCAAAGCCTTTCAGGCAGAGCCGGGGCCGGGTGTTGCGCCCTCGCGACTGCGAGTCCTGTGCCTGCCCGGTGTGGGATTTACCCAGACAGCCAGCGGGCAGGGCGGCACCGACGCGAACTGGCAGGCACAATGGCGTGCGCTGATCCGCAGCCAACTGGCACAGAACGGTCGCGAGATCGATGATCAGGACATCGACTTTCTACCCTTCGATGACCAACTCAAGGAGGGGCCGGATTTCGCCCAGATCACCCGAGGCCTGGCAATGTTGCGGGCAGACGCCAGTGGCAAGGCTGACGAGACCTTCGGCAGTTGGGGCCTGCCGGTCAATCAGATGCTGCGCAGCACCGTCGGCGCCATCGTGCAATGGATCGAAGACGCCGATTTGCGCACCGCACTGACCCAGCATCTGCTGGCGAAGATCGACGCGTTCGACCCGCAGATCATCTTCGCTCAAGGGCTGGGCAGCCTGATCGGTTACGACGCCTTGCGCCGTTCGGTGGCCAAAAAAGGCTCGGCGCTCAAGCGCATCGATGGCCGGGTGTTCGTCAGCTTCGGCTCACCCATCGCGCTGCCGCTGGTGATGCGCGAAGTGTGGGGTGGGCGGGTCATGCGCTTGAGCGATAACGGTCGAGGCATCCGCCGCTGGTTCCACCTCTATAACCCCAACGACGGCTTGCTGACCCGGCCGATCACTTCGCCGGACTCGGCGCGTATCGACCTGCAAACCGAGTTCAGCGTGCCGCTGCGTGATGACCTGCTCGACCTCAATCACGCCGCGCAAGCCTACTTGTCGGCACCCGCCAGCCAGACCAGCCTCTGGCCGCAACTGGCCCGCGACGTGGTGGCGGCGCGCATCCTGGAAGTACCGGCGTTCCTCTCTCGCAGCGGCCAACGTAAACGCCGCGCCCTGGTGGTCGGCATCGACGATTACCCCGACCCGAGCGCACGCCTCGACGGCTGCATCAACGACACCTACCTGATCAGCCGCATGCTCCAGGAAAGTGGCTACGACGCCGGCGACATTCGTTTGCTGCATGACGCCCGAGCCACCCAGGCGAACTTTGTCGAACGCCTGGAATGGCTGGTCGAAGGCGCCCGCGCTGGAGACGAGCGGGTGCTGTTCTATTCCGGCCACGGCACCCAACTGCCGGCCTACAGCAGCAGCGGCGAAGCCGACCGCATGGACGAAACCCTGGTGCTCTACGACTTCGATTGGGATGACGAGAGCACACATTTCACCGACAAACTGTTCCGCCAGTTCTACAGCCATCTGCCCTTTGACCCGAACGGCCACGGCGCCAAACTCACCGTCATGTTCGACTGCTGCTACGCCGGCGGCATGACCCGCGGCACCGGCCGCGTGCGCGGCATCACCCCACCCAGCGACATCCGCCACCGCATGCTGCGCTGGGACCCCTACGCCGGCGACTGGGACCGTCGGGTGTATGCGGCCGACAGCGACGGCCGCGACTTCAGCGCACATACCGCCGACAGCAAATCCAGCGTACTTACCCGCACCCGCAGCACCCAAGGCGCCGCCACCGGCCTGCGCCCCGAGAAAAAAAACCAACTGCTGCGCCAGGGCAAACTCTACGGCCACCACGGCCCCTACATGCCCCTGATGCTCTACGCTGCCCGGGAAAACGAAAAAGCCAGCGAATACCAGGTCGGCGCCAACAGCTACGGCGCCTTCACCTACGCCCTGGTGGAACAACTGCGCAAACTTCACCAAGAAGACGCGAGTCTGGGGTTTGATCAACTGATCGACCGAGTCACCAGCGTCCTGAGTGCCCGGTCGTTGGGGCAGACACCGGAGATCGTTGGGCCGAGCGGGGTGAGGGAAGCGGTTTGTCCGTGGCGGATTAGTGGGTTGGGGAGGTGATTGCGTAGCGGTTGTTGCGGACAGAAAAAAGGGCCGCAGGATATTCCTGCGGCCCTTTCAACACTGAGCTCCCAAACTGGCAACGATCCCCTGTAGGAGCGAGGCTTGCCCGCGATGGCGATCCCCCAGCCAACTACAAAACCCAACATGCGCACAGAGGCCGAGCAACGGACGCCTATTACTCGCGCTTCAACCGCTTCACCTTCTCATAAAGCGACAAGGTGAACTCATCTTTGTCGCTTGAGTGATGGCAGCGCCGATGACAGTTCAGGCGCAACGCGACAGCTCAGAATTGCTTCATCGGCAGTCGGGAGTCTTGAGAAGTCATTTTTGACAGACGGTCAGCTCGACACCTTACCTATCGAAAATCCACGGCTTCGGCTAGCTTAGCCCTCTCTGTGGAGGTGCCATATGACTGAACGGGTACAAGTAAACATGCACGAAGCAAAATCCCAGCTCTCCCAACTTGCTGAGCGTGCATGGCATGGCGACAAGGTTGTGATCGCCAAGGCCGGCAAGCCTTATCTGGATCTGCTGCCCCATGTCGATGCGCCTCGGGTACGCAAGCCTGGGCGGTTGAAGGGGAAAATTCGGATATCTGCGGATTTTGACAAGACGCCCAAGGACATCATCGATGGAATCGAAGGCAGCCTATGAGGCGCTGACAGGATTACTCCGCAGTATGGGGGGCGGGTGGTTTCGGCGCGATTGTGACGGGGGCGGAACACTGAGATTTCCAAACCCGCCGCAGATCCCCTGTGGGAGCGAGCTTGCTCGCGATGGCGTCGGTAAATATGTCGCATAAACAAAATCCGCCACCTGAACTTCAGGTAGCGGATTTCTTCATTTCAGCAAGAAACAATCAAAACCCTCGCAGCACCCGTGACGCCTTCCTCCACCAGGATTGACGTTGATTGAACGGATCATCCACCAGCACGCAAGGCATATCCCGCAACCGAATCCACGGCTCATCCTGCCAGTGCAGCATGCAAAGCGACATCTTCGGCCAGTCCAGCATACTTAAGGTTGGCCGTTCGACTGCTCGCGAAGGTCGCGCATCACGCAACGTAGGCACCACCTGATGCGTCAGCCACTCGCGTAGCAGTCGATAATCCGGGCAATAATGATAAACCAACAGAGCATACACACCTGACTCGCTCAGCATCAGTCGCTCTTCTGCTGCGCCGTGGGCGTACACCAACATCATTTGCCGCTGGTCCGCATCGAGCTTGCGCGACATGCGCTCGTCGAGGTACTTGCCCATCAAACGCCCCAGATCATGAGCACAGAACCAGGCCTGGTTCTCCACAAGGAGGGCATGAAGGTGAATGTTGTGGCGGGTAAAAAGGGTGGGGATGAGTGGTTCAGACATGACGGGCCTCCAGATCTGGAAGCGTCGGGGGGACTGCGTGAATACGGTGGTTCACCTTCATCGTGAAGGTCAGATGCTTAGGCATATCCGTTACCTCTGGCTGCTTTCTTAGGGCATTCGTTATGGGTGTCGGGAGCTAAGAAACCCACCAGAGACGGGCCGGACATATTCCCCTTTCGGGTCTTGTATTCGCCCACTCCCGACATAACGGGGATTTTTTCACAGGCGTCAAAAAACCGCTGGCGAAAAAAAGCCGCATGATTGTCGGGTGCGGAGGACCGCTCTGGTTGAGGCGTTTCTTAGGCGCCGACTAGAGAGCCTAGGGCGTCAATGCAGTACGGTCAACCCTTCAAATTCGGTCATCATTTGTCAGCTGAAATTGAGCGCCAGCATCCAGGATCTCTCTTTCAGGTCACAAGCTCAGGCTCAACAGTGTTAATGAACGCGTGTGCCGCAGTATTGAACGTATTTGAGACTACGTGCTCGAGCTCCTCGGGAGTTAGATATCCCAGATCAATGATCTGGTTCTTCACTCGAAGAATTTTGGTGGCAGAACGCATGACACCCTCCATAGGACCTCGACCGACTTTGGCTGCCGTGTTGAGCCAACCTTCAGCTATTGCGATGGCAAGGGGAGGGTTCCCACCTATCGACGCACGCTCGAAAATCTGAACCATTGCATCCTCGGTCAATTGCTTTAACAGCTCCCAGCGATGCGCGTGGCTCTCGCCTCTGTCCAAAATAGTACCTCGTACCCACAGCCGCTGAAACGCGTTGCGAACACCGCCTGCAAACCGCGCTACGCGTTCGCGATTCTTGTCGGTGAAACGCCATGCGACGATGTCAGGGGCCAATACAGTTGTCATGAACGCCCAGATGTCATCACGTAATGCTTCGCCACTCCGCAACTCCTCCAACTGGCCAAGGTAAATGGCTGCGTCCTGGTCGAATTGCGCTCTAGTTGCTTGGGTATTGGAAATTGGAAAACCCGATTTCTGAGCAATCCTTCTTAGCTCAGCGGTTATGTTGACGGCCACGCTATCAGCTCTGGTTCCACCGCTTGGGGCGCTCGTCTTCAAGGCTGCGTATTCTCTTAAGCGATCGATGCAGTCTCTGGCAGATGGGGCCTCACTTTTCATTTTCTCAAGAATTGTGGCGACACCGTGAGCTTTCAGGCGCGGCAGAAGTGGAACACGCATCATTCACCCTCTCCAAAGTCGGCTGTCGCAAGAATCAACGCCTTGAACTTCCCAGGCGCATAGCTTCGCATTTGTCGGATTTGTTCTAGATTTTGTCCACGAAATGACATCTCCATCCACGCTCTCGCTTGGTAACCGATCGAACCTTCTTCATATCGATCAAGTTCCGCTTCACTCTCTACGTCTAGGGCCGCTTCGATGATCTGTGTCATCACATCAGCGACCATTGCCTGGAGCGTCAGCGCATCACCTTCGACGAACCTTGCGCAAATGCTTTCGATATCGGAATTGACGTACAGCCTTACGTTTCCGCTGAAGTCCGCATCCAATGTTGTGGGGCTCCAATCTACAAGCCAAGGAGCATATTGCTCTGGCCTGGCCTTGAAGCTTTCGGAAAAGCTGGCAAGCTCAACAGGGAACCTGGAATCGCCACCATCTTCGATAAGGATATGTTTGTGATGCTGCCAGAGGCGCGCGCCCCGCTGCTTCGGCGATAACGGACTCCCAGAGTTAACAGGGGCTTCAAGAACGATTCTGAGGCTAAGCTGCAGCTGCCCTGACAGGGTGCGTCCTGGAATTGTCGCCTCGAGCGTAACCTCTGGTTCGTTGATATCTAATACTGCAGTCTTCAGGCGATCTACTCGACGGGGCAAGCTGCCAGAGCCGGTGCCGGCCATGAGCACTACCGCCAGTTTCAGATCAGTAGCATCAATTCCTAATCGATCTGCTGCTTCAGTAAAGTCTATATCGACATGAACATTAACTTGGATGTCTTGTTCATAATCCCAGTTCTCCAGAATATCAGAAGCCGGGGATAAAGGTTCACCGGGGGGGCCGATCATCCAGCCGCTAAAGTTGACCACTTCATTCGGAAAGGTCAGAAATGGGAGGGCTATACGGCTCATTCTATAGCCTCGTTCAGAAAGCGAAGTCGCACTCCTACGGCTGCTTCAAGTGGACTCACGACCGAAATGCTGATGGTGCCACTTTCAGTACCTACCTTGATTGTTGGCCCAGGAGTGGCTTCGTTAATGACATCGAATGACATCCCGATTACCCGGGTTTCAAAGCCAGCCGGCAGATCCTCACCATCAGCTATGGCACCATCTGCAACAAGATGAGATTCAGCCGAGACTTCAAGTGTTGCGTTCATCCCATCGTTCTGCAGGTCCGCTTCAAAAATGGCACAACGCCGATTCTTAGCGTCAATTTCAAGACGGATAAACCGAGCAGGCGATATGAAGAGCTCCTGCTTTACGGATGGTGGTCGTACGACCGGCCTAGGTCTGCCCGGACCTTTTCCCGAAACTGAATCAAGCAGGCGTCCCAAGCGGCTGGCAGTCCCAGCAAGCGAAGGACCACGCTCCTTGCTTTCACTTGCGACTGACATGACTGGTGTCGCGAAGTTACTGGCGGCTTGCTCGATTCGCTTGAGAGCACCACGCACGAATGTTTTCGCGTTACGGTTTGGAAGGTTGTCAGGAATCCAATCGTCATGTGCAGGAGGCTCGGACATGGCAAACGCGGATTCCACTTCGTCCTCATCGGAACATACAAATACTCCGGCCCACTCAAAACGTGCGTCGGCAAAAGGAGTACCCTTGATATACTTCACGACCAGCTCAACAGGTCGCATTAAGGCGATATGGCTGGCCTGCTGAGGTATCCCTGAGTTCTCATCCCGAGCGGAACCCAGACGATCGGCGCAAAGCCCTTTTTTGATGATCAGCTTACCCAGATCCTTTTTAGGACGTTCGCTCCTGATAGTTTGCACATCATCAGAATCATTTCTGTAAGCTTTCATAGCTGAGGCGAACAAATCAAACGGAGGAAAGTCGTCCGGAACCGGCAATGCGACATCGCGCCCCTCGATTTCCACCCGAATGGTTAGCTTCTTGTCCTCAGGCGTTGACGCAGTAAGTCTTGGCCAGAAGTTCCAGAGAATAGTTTCTTGGACATAGTGGTCGATTGACCTCGCCTCTTCTCCCTCCTCGATGTAAGGATCAAGGATCAGGATTGAAGTCCCCGTATTATTAAGATCTCGATCAGGCATCCCAAGCGACGCCGCCAATTCTTCTGCATGGAATCCAGTCAGGGGATCGATGCCACCGTCTCCATCACTGATGCCCCACCAGTGCCTCCCTGTGAATCTCTTGCGCTTGTTATCGGCCGTATTGGCATCGAACGCCGAACCCAAGTGACACCCCATGAACCTACGCACAGGTTTACCTTCGCAAGTCGTCTGGCTATCCACGAGAATCGTCGAACACGCACTCATCGCATATAGAGATGTCTTCCCGTAACCGTAGGTCCCTCCACCGTGATAAGTGTCGCGAGCAACACCCACGTTTCGCAGAAAGTTTACGAAGTCGAGCGCTTCGCCCCCATCTGACGCGACATCCCCCGACGTCGGCCCACACAGACCGGTGGAGCGAAAGTCACAGATTTCCAGCACCTTAAGCCCAGCTGTTCCGATTGAGGTTGCTATCTCATTCCGGGTGTGATCGCCCAAGGGAAGGTCTACCAGCGCAAACTCCCTCAATGCAGTGCACTGTTGGGATGTCAGCGTGCGTAATCGAATCAACAGCGATGGGCCGAACCCCGGCAAAGCAGCATCAATGCTGTTCTGAATGGACTCGCGGAGCATTGTCTGCAGAAGATCTTGAGCAGGACAGCCCAGCAGCCGTCTGAAACCGTCTGCTGCGATATTTCCTGTCTTGGCGAAGGGTTCGCTAAAAAGCTCCAGTCGCTTCATCCAGCAATCCTTTCAAAGGCGATTTTGAATTCATTGGTCGAAAGTTCAAAGGTCTTCGCATGGCTTAGATCGATCTGATACTCCAGAGACGAAACGCCGGCAGGCAAAAACTCTCCAGTGAAACTAGAACCAATGATTCGTGGAAATCCTTCGGAAACTCTGTAGACCTTCATTCCTTCAAGATCAAAAGAGAGGCGATTCCAGTCACCTCCATGAGGATCCGAGCATCCTAGGGCCTCCAATCCCTTTTCGAGCGTTTCTCTGTCAGCCCCCAACATAAGCAGACCGTCAAAGACTGAGCCTACTGAAAGTTGGCCATTTTCGACTCGTTCCAGACGAACATGGGCAAGGTGAAGTGTACCTCCTGCTGGCGCAGCCAGCTGGTCGATGCCATGAATGGATACTCGAGTTGCATCGGATCGACCAGAGGTCTTCACCTCGAGCGCATGGATGCCTCGCCGAAAATCATGGCGGAGTTCAAAAGGTCCAGTCCAAGTTTCCGTAGCAACCTGATTGTGAGTGACAAGACGCCGCATCACTTCAAGTTCGCCTACCAACCCCTGAACCTTGTTTTCCGGGACTTCTTCACGAGTTTTCTCTTTCAAGAGTTCCCGGAAATCGTCGATAGATGCAGTGACGGCCTTGAGCGGTGAAAACCCCTCCTTGATCCGTCGAAGGATTTCCTCCGCCAGCTCAGCAAACACCATATCAAGAGCTCGGTCCAAGCACATGATGTCGATAAACAACGTACCCTTGCTGGATACCGTGTAGCTCGAGGTTGTCACGAGAAGCTTTGAAGTTGACGTCAGCCCACGGGCCGCAATCTGTCCACCGATAGGCACCAGAAGGCGAGGCTGCCCTTGAGCTCCGATCGCGTACCGCGCCGTGCCAAAGCCCGTCGCGATTCCCGAATCAATACTGGGAACCTCAATCACCCCATCACCCGTGCCGGTCGCCTTCAGACGCCTCCAACGCTCGATCGCCCTTTTAGTCATCAACCGCCCCATCCAGCACTTCGGCCAGCAATTCTTCTTCCGACGCAATCTGCTCGGGTACAGGGGCGTCCAGCTCCACCGAGAAATAGTCGCCCGCTTGATCGGGCGCTCCCGGGAAAACAATACCAATACCTATCAGATCACCAACGGCGTCCAGATCCTTGCGAGATGTCGACTGTGCCTCGGATTTACCATCGATCACATACAGCAAAAGGAGCGGGACTTGTGGGCGATCATTCTTGATCTCTGCCCAGCTACCATTACTTTTGACTGTCTCCGGGTCCATGGTGTCGATAAGAATGTCGCTCTTGGACATCAACGCTTTGATGTCGGCATATCCTCTCTCGTTGTCTTTCAACTGAGAGCGGCGAGCAGCATTCACTTGGCCAAGAACGCCCAGTGATTTTTCAGCCTCTCTCACGCCAGTCGGAGTGATGATGCCGACATTCCATTCCTGCAGACTTTCTGCTGCTTGATCGATGTAACCGAGAAGAAGATTCTTCTTCAGATCCATGTGGTGCTCACAGATGTCATAAGCCACTAGAAACCTACGTACCTCTTGGAGTTGTACGTTTCGCGCGAGATGACGCTTGCCACCACCTTGAGTTTGAAATGAGTACTTAGCATCTACATCGTCGACGAACTGAACGGCAGCTTCCCAATTGCGCGTTACCTTGGTAACACTCTGGTGATCAAAGCGAATGGTCTGTACATGTCGGCCCTCGAAGCTGATATTGCTGCGATAGGCATGTCGCATCTTGGATGCAGCAGTAATCGCCATACCTGGAATGGAACGAACCCGAACGGCGAACTCCTTGGGAGTGACGCCATGCTTGCGGTAGTTGCTGATGTCTTCGCGGATCTCTTCTTCAATACGCGCCAGTGCACGGAAGTTGGACGCGAGTTCAGCGGTCGTCCAGAGGCGAGGCAGATCCTCGTACCCCTTTCTATAACCGAACCAACGGCCCATCTGAAGCAGAGTGTCATACTGCATGGAAGTGCGTAGGAAGAATGAAACGGACAGACCTTCAAGCGTCAGTCCGCGAGCCAGTACTGTCCCCCCCACCACGATGTAAGTCTTTGGTTCTTGGGTGTAATCCAACCTTTCAAAGCTTTCACCGTTCTCGATAGCGAACTCCAGAGCATCCAGGGTGTTCTTGAGATGAGGACGCAGGTCGGCCAGCGAATAAATACGGTCGTACTCCAACGGAACCTGGGCAGTCTCCTCCTCCAACACCCGCCTCATCTTGTTTTGGAGTTCACCAGAATCACCGGTCAATTCAGCCAAGTTTCCTTCGATCCATTGCTCGATGAGCTTCGCCATCCGCTTGTGCTGAATGATGTAAGGGGAGGTATGAACCAGCATGGTCATGTGCTGGTCCTGTTGGCCGCGCGCCCGTCGGATTGCACAACTGAGCAGGAACCAGAGCACTGCATGCTCCAGTTCCTCAGCCATCTGCGGGTGGAACGAATCCTTTTCGCTGGTGCGGACTGGTCGCAACAGATTGAGCTTTTCATCCGGCACATGGCGAATCATGTTTCTGCCAGCTTCTTCGGGAGACTCCGGACCATCAGGATTAGCTGGCGCGTATCCAAAGACCTCACGGGCACCAAAGTAGCCATCAGTGCGAGGCAAAGTAGTAATGAAATCTTCCGGATACAGGTCGTCCAGATCATTCTGATTCAGCGGGTACGGATCGATGAATACGTTGGCAAATGGTGTCGCCGTGTAACCCACATAAGATACCGCGGGAAGCGCTCTTATGATCTTGCGGATCTCGGCATTGATCCTCGTCATGTCGTAATCGTTGTTCGACGAGTTAACCGATGCCTGATCGCACTCATCGTCAATCAGAAGTACCTTGAGCTGCCGAAGAATGGCCAAGGGCGTTTTTGGTTTGCCCTTGTCATCAATAATCGTCTTGCGGAAGGTCTCGAGCCGTGAGGTGATTTTCTTCATCACGACTAGCTGCGCTCGTCCGGGAACTGGCATCGTGAACGAGCCATTCGCAGGATACGTGTAGTCCCCGTCATCCTGCTCGGTGGTGTACAACTGCCAGAAATGGCGGTGGCGATTTACTATGTCGTGCTCGATACGTCGCTGGGTCTGCGCACGCAACTTGTTGGTCACACCGCCCAGCAGTACGATCAGGTTGTATCCGGCGTCCACAGCCTTGGCGATCACGGCGGTCATGTTCGCTGTCTTGCCGGACTGGACATAACCCACTACGAGACCACGATGGCGAAAACCTTCGTTATTTGGATTTGCAAGCAGCGAGACAACTTCTGACGAGCTCTCATCGATAGACGCGATGGTGCTTTTATCCCAGCCCTTGCTGTTCGTGAGATAGCCCTTCAGAGCTGGCCAATGAACATCCTTCGAGCCAGCCCCCTTGTACCAAGGGTCCCTTTTCTTGATCAACGAGCTGCGACGCAAAATCTCGACATCTTCCAACGACGCGACTACCTGCTCGAGCGCTACTGCAAGATTCTGGTCCATCTCAGAGGTAAACGAGAATCCGATGCTGGTGAGATCCCTCTTCAAGGCTTCTGCAGCCTGCTCTGGAGAGTCGTGTGTAGGAAGTTTCTCGCGGATCTGACGGGCGAAGGTTTCAACCTGCGGGTTTGTCATCGAAACAATCCTTACTTGCTGTCCATAGGTATCGGCACGGTTCGCTGAACTTGGCTTTCCATCCAACTTCCAGACTGCCTGCAATGTGTAACATCACTTTGCCATTTTCTGCCCTGTTGGCCCAGCCTATTTTGCGCAGGACAGCGGATTGGATTACTTCAGATAAAGGCGGGCAAAGCAGGCGACGAACGATCGGGCATTGACCATTCACAAGCCATCAGATACCCACCACAGGAAGTTCGGGCCAGGAGACGTATTTTTGATTACAATCCGGCACGGCTTCCAGAAGCCAGTACATTTCTGCTTCAGGCCCGCGAATGCCGCACTCCCAAAGCTCGAAGACACGCCACCCCTGTTGGAGCAGCTCGGTTTTGTTCCTGAGGTCTCGCTCCACGTTCTGGTCGAATTTCAATCGCCAGAATTCTTCGCGAGTCCGAGGGGTTGTGGCATACCTGCAGCCAGGGTGCCTGTGCCAGAAGCAGCCATGAATGAAAATGCAGACGTTGTAGCGAGGAAGCACTACGTCTGGCCGACCTGGAAGCTTCCGAGGATGCAGTCGATACCTGAAGCCATGCCGATGCAGCAGCTTCCGGACCTTCATCTCGGGAGATGTATTGCTGCCGCGAATAGCGGCCATCATGCGAGACCTGACTTCTTTGCTGACTATGTCCATGACCGAGCCCCAGATGAATTTGCCGTTAGGCCGAGATAAAGCTATCGAATGCAACACTGAGCTTTCGAAGCCAATCCAGATCGTCGATCTCTTTGCCGGCCCTGGAGGGCTTGGCGAGGGGTTTGCGTCATCGGGTGACGGAACCCGTTTCGAGATCGTGGTCTCAGCTGAAATGGACCCGGTTGCTCGGGAAACGCTAAAGCTGAGAGCGTTCTTCAGACTTCTCAAGCTGAAAAATCCTGATCGGCTTTGCGATTACTACGATTTCTGCAACGGCTATAGTCAAGAACCTTTCAGTGATAAGAGCAAAGCCGAGTGGTTGGAGGCTGAAAAAGAGGCTAGGTGTATCACCTTGGGATCAGAGAAGGGCGACGAAGAGCTCGACAAAATTCTCGACAAACGACTGGAAGATCGACCTTGGGTGCTTATTGGGGGGCCTCCTTGCCAAGCCTATTCTGTAGTAGGTCGGGCACGAAATAAGGCGAAGGTCGATTACAGCGCCGAAAATGATCATCGTCATTTCCTCTACAAGGAGTATCTACGAATCATCAAGGAAAGGAGGCCTGCTGTTTTTGTGATGGAAAACGTGAAGGGCATCCTGTCCTCTAAGGTTGCCGGTGAGAGTATCTTTGCGCAGATTTTGCAGGACCTTACTGACCCTAACAAGGCGCTCGGCGATCCCGAGCCCGGCACAAAATATCGCATCTGCTCCCTCGTAACTGGCCAGTCCTTCGGCCCTGGTGACGATTTGGAGAAGGTGGATCCTCGCGGCTTCATCATTAAAGCGGAGGAACACGGCATTCCTCAAGCCAGGCATCGGGTAATTCTCTTGGGTATCGCCCAAGACGATCAGGGAAATATTCCTGACTACGGAAGCATCCTCGAGATCACTAGACGAGTCAGCACAAAGCAGGTTCTCGGTGATCTTCCAGAACTTCGTAGTCGATTGACGAAACAGCGTGATGACAGCGAAGCTTGGTACAAGGAAGTTGCCAATCAGCTCGATGAGCTCAGATCGGAAGTCGACGGCAGAGTAGAGCCGAAACTCGATTCCGCGATGAAGATTGCACGTGAAGCTCTTCTCTCAGCCTCTCTTGATGTTGGCGCGCTTCGAGTGCCTCGCCGGAAGGGGGACGGAAGAACCTACGATGAAAATCTGGACCGATGGTATCGCGATGACAACTTAGAGCACTGGCTGAATCACGATGCGCGCGGGCACATGTCTTCTGACCTGCGCAGATACATGTTTGCTAGTGTCTATGCTCGGGCCTACAAGACGTCTCCGAAAGGACATCAACAATTTAGTCTGTCCGGGCTGGCACCAGCTCATAAGAACTGGGAAACTGGAAAGTTCAGTGATCGCTTCAGAGTGCAGCTTGAGGAGCTTCCGGCAACGACCATCACTAGCCATATATCAAAGGACGGTCATTACTTCATCCACTACGACCCCAAGCAATGTCGAAGCTTGACTGTCAGAGAGGCTGCTCGACTTCAGACTTTCCCTGATAATTATTTCTTTCAGGGGAATAGGACCCAGCAGTTTCATCAGGTTGGAAATGCTGTGCCCCCGTTGCTTGCTAACAAAATAGCCTCGGTTGTCTATGCAGTAGCATGTAAGAAGATCCAAGAGAAGGAGCGAGCTTATCTGCCTGATGATCAGATTTTTTCAGCAGTCTTGTCAGTGAATGTTTAAAATGGTGTAAGAATTACATTCACTCGGTCACATCTATAGCAAAAGTGCTGAGCAGTCGACGCCGTCCTTGAGGATAACAGCACTCTGCGGGTTTGCGCATCGCTTCGAGAGCTGCCAGTAGATTTACCATTTGTAGCTCATTGCATTTCTCCTACGGTGGATCTTTAACCCTTTTGATAGTTGAATTGAGCCACGCTCGCGGCGCTGGCGCGAATAGTTAGAGTGCGACACTTGCTGGTCGAGTGAGATCAACTTCGATGGGCGCAATCTTGATGTCGCCCTTAGTGATCCATCGTTGGTAAAAGAAGCTTACCTATTTTGATGCGCCCTAGCCGTCCCCAAGTTTGAGCTTTGGGTAGTGCATAGTGTCGGCTTAAGCGAGGCCTAGCCAATGCTTAACCTCGCACACGTTCAGGAATTATGTCGATACAGCGCAATGCTGAGCATCGAAAGGCCTCGCTCGCAGTTTAAAAGCATGGTGCGGATACACTCCTCACTGCGTGAGAGGATTTTTGCGTCCCTCTGTAGGTCAGTATCGGTATGGTAGGTACTATCAGTTTTTAGTTGGTTTTTTTACTCGTTTCAACCTATCCTCAGGGACTATAAGATGCTTTGTACCTTCAGAGGCTCTGGGGAAGGGTTGAAAGCGGTTTGGTTAGGTTTTTAGGTGTTTGTAATTGATTTTTTTATTTTTCGCTGAAAATATTGGCTTGGTCTCATGGAGTTTGGATGAAATATTCGATTTTGGATGAGAAGAAGGAAGGCGACAAGACTTGTCTTTTGATCAAGGCAACGCTGTCAGATTATATGGAAACGCTTCCAGCGGACTATGCTGCGTATGACATACAGCGAGCGATAGTAAATAATATATACCTGGATGGTCTTGTTTATACGGTCTTGTCTAAAGGTCATATTCCGTCAATAACTCTTATTGCCGATGAGGATAGCTTTGATTCCGGCGGTGAAGTGCTAATAAATTTCAAGATTCTGGATGGGCTGCAGCGAACTCATCGCCTGAAAATAATAAAAAATACAAAGGATTTGTATTTGCGTAATTTGGAGGAGTTTTCGTCTGGGTTGACAGACTTTCAGCTTAAGAGGAAATTTAGGAAGGAGGTTTCCGAGATAGGATCAACCGGTAACATACTTGTCGCGATTAAATCTTTTTGCGAGAAGAATGGGCGAGAGGCGCTCGAGGATTGCTTCAATAATAATTATCAATGGTTCGAGTTGTGGGAGAACCTTACGCCGCAAGATGAGGTTAAGAAGATGCTTATGTTGAATGCTGGTCATAAGCCTGTGAATATAAAGCATCAGTTAGAGCTTCTATTTAATAATATTCTTCCTGTGATGGAGCAAGTTAAGTCAAGGTCGGTAGAGATAATTAAAGAGAAGCATGTTTCTTCATCGAATTTTAATAGTCAGCGACGTGTGGGGGTATACCACTTTTCGCATTTGATTTCGGCACTTTTGTCCTATGTCCAGAAGAAGCCTGTAACTACCAATTCTGATCTCGTTCAAAAAATGCAAAGCGACGAAGACAGTTACATGGCTTTGATGGAGCTATTT
The DNA here is from genome assembly GCF_059418545.1 of Pseudomonas sp. GW821-FHT07G10. Classification (NCBI taxonomy): domain Bacteria; kingdom Pseudomonadati; phylum Pseudomonadota; class Gammaproteobacteria; order Pseudomonadales; family Pseudomonadaceae; genus Pseudomonas; species Pseudomonas sp. GW821-FHT07G10. The sequence continues at coordinate 39,146 of NZ_JBWKQB010000037.1, forward strand.
ACGTATGAGTTTTTAGAGGACTTTCTAAGCTCTATAAAGTTTCTAGATGATAATGTTGCCGCTGTATATGGAAGTGAAGGGGTGTTATGGTTTGGTCGTGAAGTGACGTTGGCAGCGTTATTTGCTGCTATTGGACACGAGACCGATCATCTGAATAATATCAAAAATCTTGTGAGGCTTTTAGGGGCGAAGATAAGTCTCTGTAATTTATCTGAATACGAAGAATATCGAAAAAATCTAGATCCGGCAAAGGTGAACTTGGGGGGAGTAAATAAGCGTTATATTTTTAATGCGTTCACCGCATTCATTCGGTCTGATTTTAAAACCCCCATTGAATGGTCGTCTATTTTCGGTGGGGCGTCTTATGAAGAAAATTAATGCTCTATATGATTTTTTGATATCTCAAATAGACGTTCTTTGCTCGGAAGACAGTGCTGATATTGAAAATTATTGTGTTGGATTGAGTTTGGATCAAGTTTCTGTGTTCGACGGTTTTTGTGAAAGGCTTGGAGCGCATAGGGATGCGCTTTCCAGTTGTTTTCATGATGCTGAAATTTACTCTGAGTTTGGTGGATTGCATTCTACTTTTATTGAGTTTAGTTCAGCTTTTCAGACCTGCCCAATACTAGAGCTTGAGCGTATCAATTTTGTGCTTTGCGTTGCAAAAAAAATCGCTGGGTTCACCACGTCGGTTGCGGATGAGAATGTATTAGGCGGTCTTGATTTTTTTACCGCTAATCTGGATTATGATTCAAAGGCTTTTTCGACCAATATTCAAGATTTTGATCGCAATATTGTTTGGGTCAAGCTTTGTGATCAACGCTCACTCGACTCACTACTTGCGATGGTTAATAATGTTGAACTTCTCTATGTAGTATTGCTGCTCTCATCAAGGTTTGATTTTTCTCGACAGAATGATGTTGTAATTTGTCGTGAAATTAATGCGGTGGCGTCTTTTCAAAAGAGTGTTTTAATTTTATTGAAGCTTCATATGGTTTCTGTAGGAGAGAGGATTAATAAAGTTACTAGGTATCCATCGAGGCCTGTGAATTCCTCGATTAATAAGTTTGATCCGTCCCAGAAGTATGCTCAGTTTGTGGAGGTTGTAGGTATTCTCGGTGAATATATTGAGCGAGATGATGCGCTCTCTAAGTTTTTGTCAATATATCATGTTGTTGAGAATTTTATGTTTAGAGCTCCAATTGTAAAGTTGGAGCGCACGAATAGTGGTGCGATGTTTTCGATTCGCGATTTCAAAAGGCTTTATAAAGGAGTAGATGTCAATGAGCTTGGCGCACTCGAGGATTTAGTGAAGTCTGCTTTTTTATTAAATCATTCGTCGGCAAGTTTCGGTGTCTTTGTACAGCAGTCCTGGAGAAATTTTTTAGCGGTAAATACAGCGCACACTAGTGTTATAAATGACTTTTTGGTGAGGGTTCAAGGTCATGTGAGTCATTCTGGTGGTAATTTTTATAAGTTTTTTGCTTCTTTGGTTTACAGGATTAGATGCTCTGTCGTACATAATAAGGAAACGGAGTATCACATTTCTTCGGAGAACTATGCTGGTGGGTGTCGCCTGATTTTTGAAGGGTTTCTGCTTCCTATGTTGGAGGAGTTTGTATTTTTGCTTCTTTGTGAGGATAACCCTTTAGTCTGGTATCAGACACCTTCGATTGCTCTCTGGGATAATGCGTAGTTGGTTGTTGAGTAATGATGTAGCAAACAAAGTATTTCTTGCACAAAAAAAGCCCCGAGGAGCTCGGGGCTTTTAAATTTTTGATTTGTCGCGTTTAGGTCGGGAATCAATCCCAGCTCAAAGCCCCACCCGTCTGATACTCGATAACCCGAGTCTCGAAGAAGTTTTTCTCTTTCTTCAAGTCCATGATCTCGCTCATCCATGGGAACGGGTTGGTGGTGCCTGGGTACTCTTCCTTCAAGCCGATCTGCGACAGGCGACGGTTGGCGATGAATTTGAGGTAGTCCTCCATCATCGCGGCGTTCATGCCCAGTACACCGCGCGGCATGGTGTCGCGAGCGTATTCGATTTCCAGCTGGGTGCCCTGCAGGATCATCTGCGAAGCTTCTTCCTTCATTTCGGCGTCCCACAGGTGTGGGTTTTCGATTTTGATCTGGTTGATCACGTCGATGCCGAAGTTCAGGTGCATGGATTCGTCGCGCAGGATGTACTGGAACTGCTCGGCGACGCCGGTCATTTTGTTGCGCCGGCCCATGGAGAGGATCTGGGTGAAGCCGCAGTAGAAGAAGATGCCTTCCAGAACGCAGTAGTAGGCGATCAGGTTGCGCAGCAGCTCTTTGTCGGTCTCGACGGTGCCGGTTTCGAACTTCGGATCGGAGATCGAACGGGTGTACTTCAGGCCCCAGGTGGCTTTTTTAGCGACCAATGGGATCTCGTGGTACATGTTGAAGATCTCGCCTTCATCCATGGCCAGCGATTCGATGCAGTACTGGTAGGCGTGGGTGTGGATCGCCTCTTTGAGTGGCGAGTACGACGTCTACGAGATTTCCTACAGGTTAAAATGATTAGACCTTCACGCATCCTGAGGAAATCCTTCAAAGATGTAGGTCGCTCACGGGTAGATTTTCATCAACTATCTAGTCCTGAAATAGGTTTACACCTGTTCCACCCTATCGCCTGATAAGACGCATTCGGCGTTTGATATTTTAAAGATAGGTGGAGTCGCCCAAGGATGGCAATCGCATCGTCCAGGGCCTGGCTTTTGGCGATCGTTACGCGGGCGAGTCTCGGTAAGTCCCCGCCAACCCGACCTCGATTTCCCCGCTCCCTTTCAAGCGCTGCCCTCACTGGATGAGAGCAGCGCTGTCCAGGTAAGCAGCCGCTTACGAGTGTCGGCTCAACGGATTTTCCGCGCTGAAGGTAAACGTGAGTTGGCTGACGATTGCCATGGCCTTGGGCTGGATCGAGGCCCCGATCGGCCGATTCAGTTCGTCATTGACGCTGTGATTGACCAACTGCTCTTGCACCGCCCGTTCAAACTCGGCGCCGGTGGTGATCGGATAGCTGAACGTCACCCGCAAGCTGGCGCCTGGCGCAATCTTGACGTTGTCGGGGTTCCAGAACTGGACGGCCAGGTTGGCGGTGTACCCCGGTGGTAACGTGAACTGTGCGCCGGTCACGAGACCATCGGCCGGGATCGTCAGTGGGCCGAGCAGAATCGGCTTCTGGTTGGGGGCCACGGTGTCGCATAACAGGCTGGCCGTGGTTCCGGTCAGCCCGGTGGCCGAGATGGCAATACTGATGGGCGCCGACGTGAAGTTGGCTGGGACACGCAGTTGCTGGCGGCGTACCCACTGATTGCCTTCCACCATGGATTGATTGCGAAATCCGAAGGTGGGGGTCTGGCCAATCAGCTTCGCCAGGTCCAGCCAACCACCCACCGTGGGCACGGGGTTCGGCTGGTTCCCAGTGTTGACCTGGGCGATCAGGTTGAAATAACTGTCGAGATTGACCGGTGGCGGCGTCCATACAAACGCCTCCTGGCCGACCCCTATATGCCCCGGCGTTGCCGTGACTGTCGATGCCTCGCAGCCCAGGGCGGTAGAGAGCAGATTGCCCTTCCAAATGACCGGCAGCATGAAGACCTGTGCCTGGGCGTAGTACAAGGAGAACGAGTCCGTTGGCGTGGACTGGCTACCATTCATGCCACGCACGTAATAGTAGTTTTGCTGCGCCCCGAGGGGCTCGACATTGTAGGCCTTTTGCCAACTGTCTACGGAGCTGAACTCGTTCTGAAAATCCTTGACCGGAACATCGCTCTGAATGATATCGGGACAGAGCCCCAATGGCGGTGAAAAGGGCACGACGCCTTTGGAACTCAGGTTGTTACGCAGATAAATATCTTCGGCGCTCGGGGTACTACGGCTGAATAAGTTAACGACGGCTTCGCTCATGACGTGAACTCCTTGTTCGGTTATTTGATGCGCAGACCATCAGCGCCCAGCAACACAACGGCTCGTGGACGGATGTTGGCGTTGGTGGTACCACGATAGGCACTGTGCAACGCGTGGGACATCGCAAAGTCCACCAGCCCCCTTTGCAAAGCCTCTTCAAGTTCTTGAGGAGTGCCATCTGAGTAGTAAGCCGGGGTGACATCCATCGACGCGCCCGTTTGGGCTGCCGGCCCGTTGTTGCGATACAGGTTGAGTGTGAGGGTGGCGCTATAGCCCGGTTCGAGCCAGCAACGCACGCCGACGAAGTGACTAAGCGCGGGCATGGCGGTGTTGCCGATCGAAATAGGGTTGCCTTTGGCGTCGTTGCGGCTGCAGGAGAGGCTGAAGGTCCAGCCGTTGTTGTCTGTGTTAGGCGTGAACCCATTGTTCGTGACTTGCAAGGAATATTCCCGACTTCCCGGCGAGACATCGTCCGGGATGATCAGTTGAGTATTGATCTGTATCGTCGGTGACTGGGCGGAAGCCATGGCCACATTTCGCCAGCCAAATTGCAGGTTGTTCGTCACCAGGGTCGCCATGTCCAGTTGTGTCAGCACATCGGGAAATGGGTTGCTCTCATTGTTGAGCCAGGTAATCAGGCAGTAATGGCTGCTTCCGTCAGTAGGGGGTTGCGGGTTGGCCCAGACAAAAGTATCGGCGGCCACACCAATGTTGCCGGACCCCAGGTTGACCATGGACGAGGTATAGATCGGCGGTGTGCCGTCCGGATGGTCGAGATCGGTGGGAATGGCGAAGTTGGCCCAGTTTCCTGGCCACTGAATGGCGGCGCAGGGCACACCGTACAGCTGGACTTTGGTCGTGCGTGGAACCGCCGTGCCGTTCTTGCCCCGGACGTAGAGGTAGTTAGGGCCACCTTGAGTGATGGAGTCGCTGGACTGGGTCGCGTAGCTGGCGGCAGTAGCCAGCGCGGTCTGGTAATTGGTCACCGGCGTAAGTCCGGCAATCCAGATATCAGGACAGGCGCACAGAGGCGATCCCGCCGGCACGGTCCCCTGGTTACTCTGGTTAGGGCGCATGTAGATACCCTGGTTATAGGCACCCCGGAGGCTGGGCTGATCAGCCTGCGGTAGAACTGCCGGGCCGCGTAGCAAGCGCGAAAGGTATCCATGACCAACGGTGGCTGACTCTTTAGAGACTATTAACATGTCAAACTCCTTTTGACTCAGGCTGGGAGGATGGTGGTGCGCGTCGGCGCAACATCCTCGGTGGGTGGGTTGGTTGCGGCACTGACTGCCACCACGTTGAGCACCGTGGTGGACGTGTAGCAAATGGCATCCAGGGCGGCTTGCCCTGCGAGCGAGAAGCCCTCGGTGGCGGCGACCACTTGGGTCAGGCGCAGTGGCTTGCAGATTTCCGGGATGCACGGTACGACGTTCAAGGCCACGGTCGTGGCGCTCTGGCCAATGCACGCCGGGATAGCCGCTCCGAGATGACCGAGGCCATAAATGAAGGTGGCGACCACGCCCAGGTCGTCCTTGTTCTCAGGCATACGTTTCCATTGCGCGAGAAACACCATGTCCAGCACCAGACCGACCCAGGTATAGATCCACAGCGTGCGACCGGCGCCATCGGCGGTGGCACACCCTGGTGCACCGGCGGACAGGAACCACGGACAGCTGCAAATCTGAGCGGACAGCTCGAGCATATAAGCGACGTAGCCGACGATGGCAGGTGGTGCCTGCTCCGGCGGCATGCCATCGCCCAGGGCTGTCAGGGCTCCATAGAAGAAGTAGGAAACCGACCCCAGCACGCCCGTCACCAACGCCAGATCCCTGGGCAGGAAACCCGTCCAGACATCGTCGGTGATCCGGTTGCGCACACGGCCATTGGCCGATCCCAAGCCCGTGGCGACCAGCAGCCGCTGGGCATTGAAGGCTGTCTTGAAGTGCACGACACTGTCACTGTTCGGGAACGGCGCAGTGCTTTTGAGGACTTTGTAGAGAATCGTGCCCGGCACGGCCAGCACCAGCGCTACCAGGTCCAGGGTGGTCAACGCCGACCCGTTGGTAATCAGTCGATAGAGATCACTGACAAACGGAATTTTCCATTCGGCGTTCAGCAGGCCCTTGATGCTGGTCACCAATGACTGGACCAGTTGCAGCAGGGCATCGACCACGGCCTGGACACCGGACAGTATGGCCTGGAGCACCCCTTCAACGACGCTCATCAAGGCCGCCAGCAACTTGCGGAAAATCTGGTCCGGGTTGGTTCCCAGGTCCGACAGGTAGGTCAGGGCATCGGCAAAGGCCTGGGAGGCTTCGGTGACGTCGACGAGGGTCCCGAGCTTGGCGATGAAATCACTGATCGGGTCGCCCAGTTCGTTGGCCAGCATGAAGGTTCCCTGGGCGGACGTTGCGGAGGACGCATTGTTCACCAGGCCGTTGTAGATGATGTTGTTGGCCACCGACTTGCTGGTGGCCGGATCATCCGGGGTGTTTGCCTGCTCATACCCTCCGAGGCTGTGGCTACCTGCAATGGTGGTCTTGGCCTGGTTGAACCATTGCTGCAACTGGCCCTGCAACGTATTAATCCCGGTATCCACCTTGTTCTGGATACCGCCGGCCGCGCCGGCGAGAAAATCGAACCCCGTATTGACGATGTGAGCCAGTGCATCGTGGGTGCGCAAAATGTCATTCCAGTTGAACAGGAATGCCAGCCACTCATAGAGCTCCTGGAAGAACACCTTGACCGCCGCGAACACCGATTCGGCCAGGTCAAAGGCTTTCTCCACCGTGTCGATCAGGGTCTCGAACAGATACGTCACGCCATTGACGATGAAGTGGAAAGCCGCCTGGATCCCGGCTGCCACCTTGCTGACGACATAGTCGACCACTTCGATGATGCCTTGGGCGACTCCGGCGATGAAATCGCCGATATCTTCCAGCCAGCCGAACAAACCTGCCGAAATCGCGCTGCTGCGCAGATACAGAAGCTCGCTATGGGCGGTTTCCGCCGACAGATCGGTAAACACCAGCTGACCGTTTTGCACCGACAGCCGCCAATGTTGATCCGGCACCTCTGCGCGATCGAAAGTCTGCGCCAGCTGCGCAGTGTCCGAGCGTAGAGAGACACCCGCTCTCGGACGGCGAGGGTCAAGGTAAGGGGTGCCTGTCTGCGGCAACATGAACGCAGAATCGGTCAGATTCATGCAGCGGTTGACTGCCTCGGCTACCGCGTTGGCGGTCTCCTGTTTATGGTACTGGCCAGTCAACAAGGGAGTGCCATTCGCCAGCTTGGCATTCATCAGCTCGTTTCCATCGGCCTTGCGCAATGAGTCCTGGACCTCGGCATTTTGCCGTATCTCGATGGACTCGCCCGGCGACATCAGAGTGGGGACATTGATCAGTATCGCGGGAATCGCCAGCGCATCGGTTTGCTGGGCAATGGACAAGACGCCGGCGTTGTTGGTGAGCACTCGGACCGGGCGCCGGGGCGTGACGTAGTAGACACTGCCATTGATGGCCAGGCGCGAAGGCTCGGCCGTCCACACCTGGACCGGTGTTTCCACCAACGGCGTTCCAAGCTGACTGAACAATGCCACATCCGTGCTGTAAGACGCGAAGTCCTCGATGCTGCCGCTGGCCTGAATCTCCAGTTGCGCGATTTCCCAGTTACTGCTCAGGGTTTCACGGGTCAGGTGCACGACCGTATTTTGTTGCGCCTTGAGGGCGAACACTTCAATACCGCCATCATCCAGCGTCGCGCAAAACGACTGGGCGCCCTTGAAAATGGGGGCTGGAGGCAACCAGCCGATAGTCGTTTGGGTTGACTGGATCGTGTGGTGCAGGGTGTTGTCGGTCCCCAGCAGCAAGCCATTGATCTGCGGGCGGGAGGGCAGCAAGGAGACTTGCTTGAATGAAGCACCGATGCTCATCTGCGCCCAGCTAAAGGGCTGCGCACCTCCACCGACCAATGTGTAGGCATTACCGTCGGCGAGGATCGCCAGAACCTGGGTATTGCCCGCCGAGTCAGTGGCGGCCGCCACATCGATGGTGCGGAAGCTGGCGGCGATCCGTGGGCGAACGACCTGCCCGGAACTGACGACATATTGCAGGATGATCGTGTCGTAGACACTGTAGGCGGCGGTGACGTCGGCACTGCCGGTCCAGACCGCATTCAGGGTCTGGATCTGCAAGGTGGTGCGGTTCAGGGTCGTTGGCGCTTTACTGTCCCAAATGCCGTAGCTGAAGTTGTAGGTTATGCCCACACTGCCGGCCGTTTCGACCAGGACGCCGATGTACAGCTTGCCGCTGATCTGCGCGGTGGAGATCTTGGCAATGCGCCGAGCCTTGGACGGCAAGGGCACGTCGATCAACCTGGCCGGCGACCAGCGCGTTGCGGATTGAGGTTGTTCTACGGTGTAGAGCAGGTTGGTTCCCTGAGCCACGAACAGCACAATGTTGCCCGAAGGGGTGACGCCGGTGGCGATGACTTCACCGGCCAGGCCGGTCTGGGTTGAAGCGCTGGCCGTTTCACTGTTGGGGTCGGGGTAGATGTTCCAGACCAAGGTGTCTGTTCCACTGGTGAACAGTTCCACGTTGCCCTGTCCGTTCATGATCGCCGACGCCGAGCTGCCGCCATGAACGGCGCTGGCAATGCGGTAGTTCTGCATGAACCTGGATTCGGGAACGACGGTGACGGCTGTTTGAGGCGATGAGTGTGACGGTGACCTGTCCATGATTTCTCCTGAGTGTGGTTCCATCCGAAGGAGAGCGTAGTGAGAAAAGTCTGGGGCGTAATATCAATTTGAAATTGGTCGTATGCCGTTCTTTCAGTGATTTTCCAGTGGCTAAAAATTCACTGTTTTTTCCGGCTATTGAAATTACCGCGTGGAAATCGTCTTCGGGCACAGCAGCAAAAAGCGGATTGTCGGGTGTTGTCCGGTTTTGATTTCCGGTCTCGGCGCAAGCCGCTTTCTGATAAACCATCTCCCATAAAAAAGCCCTGAACAGGTTCAGGGCTTTTTGATTTTTGCGATTTGCCGATTCAATTCATGAGCGGCAGATCGTGGCCAGCTCCGGGAATCAATCCCAGCTAAGCGCGCCACCGGTTTGATACTCGATAACCCGAGTCTCGAAGAAGTTTTTCTCTTTCTTCAAGTCCATGATTTCGCTCATCCATGGGAACGGGTTGGTGGTGCCTGGATACTCTTCCTTCAAACCGATCTGCGACAGGCGACGGTTGGCGATGAATTTGAGGTAGTCCTCCATCATCGCGGCGTTCATGCCCAGTACGCCGCGCGGCATGGTGTCGCGAGCGTATTCGATTTCCAGCTGGGTGCCCTGCAGGATCATCTGCGAAGCTTCTTCCTTCATTTCGGCGTCCCACAGGTGTGGGTTTTCGATTTTGATCTGGTTGATCACGTCGATGCCGAAGTTCAGGTGCATGGATTCGTCGCGCAGGATGTACTGGAACTGCTCGGCGACGCCGGTCATTTTGTTGCGCCGGCCCATGGAGAGGATCTGGGTGAAGCCGCAGTAGAAGAAGATGCCTTCCAGAACGCAGTAGTAGGCGATCAGGTTGCGCAGCAGCTCTTTGTCGGTCTCGACGGTGCCGGTTTCGAACTTCGGATCGGAGATCGAACGGGTGTACTTCAGGCCCCAGGTGGCTTTTTTAGCGACCGATGGGATCTCGTGGTACATGTTGAAGATCTCGCCTTCATCCATGGCCAGCGATTCGATGCAGTACTGGTAGGCGTGGGTGTGGATCGCCTCTTCGAACGCCTGGCGCAGGATGTACTGGCGGCATTCCGGGTTGGTGATCAGGCGGTACACGGCCAGTACCAGGTTGTTGGCAACCAGGGAGTCGGCGGTGGAGAAGAAGCCCAGGTTGCGCATCACGATGCGGCGCTCGTCGTCGGTCAGGCCTTCCGGATCTTTCCAGAGGGCGATGTCGGCGGTCATGTTGACTTCTTGCGGCATCCAGTGGTTTGCGCAGCCGTCCAGGTACTTCTGCCAGGCCCAGTCGTACTTGAACGGTACGAGTTGGTTAAGGTCGGCGCGGCAGTTGATCATGCGCTTTTCGTCGACGGCAACACGGGCGGAAGCGCCTTCGAGCTCGGCCAGGCCTTCGGCGATGTCGAGGTTATCGAGAGCAGCCTTGGCGCGGATGATGGCGGCGGAGTCGGTGGCGGTTACGGCGCGGGCTTCTTGAGCTGCGGCACCACCGGCGCTGTCGAGGCGGTCCATGTTGGCTTCAGAAGCGTGGCCGGCGTTGGCGCCTTTGGCGGCGACTTCACCGTCCTCTTTGTCGAATTCGTCCCAGCTCAGCATGACGTGTCGTCTCCTGCGTGAGGGCCAGATTGCCCGTGTGAAAAACACTTATGGTGGGTGTTTCACACGACCTGCTGGCCGCGTTGGATCTAAAGGAATCGTTTGTTGCAGCACTACGCAGGCAATAAACAGAAATGTGTACGGGTGTTCTGAAGTCGCTGAGGGGTGGAGATGACGTCGTCAGCTCCTGCGGTGGCCTCAGCGTTGCTTTCATCCTCCTGTAAGGGGATGTTGCGGGCCCGATTTACCGCGGCATTATAGGTGTTTTTTTGCTTTTGTGGTGCGACGAAGTGGCATAGGGATCGACTGTCGAGGGGCTTTTTAAGGCGGAGCAAGGGTTTATAGGGCTTTGACCGCAGGAGATTTTTTTTTGCCTGGGGCCATGAGTTTTTTGTATTGGAGGAAGGGAGGTCATCGAGTTGTGTCGTCAGGTCGGTGGAGCGGCGTTGCAGCGGTAGTTGCAGAGAGTTTGGCGGGATTGGGTGAGGGAATTGTGTTCGGTTCGGGTGGTGGATTGTTTTTGAGATTGACCGCTGCGCGGTCATCGCGGGCAAGCCTCGCTCCTACGGTTTATGGTTTATGCGGTGTTACGGGGTTTTTTGGGTATCCAGAAACAACTAAGCCCGGCCGAGGCCGGGCTGTGACGTCGCGCTCAGCTATTAGCTGAGGCGGCTGGCTTCGGTGCGGTCGTAGCCGTCAGCGGCGACGGTGGCAGAACCGGTGCGGTCGTAGCCGTCAGCGGCGACGGTGGCAGAACCGGTGCGGTCGTAGCCGTCAGCGGCAACAGTGGCAGCACCAGTGCGGTCGTAGCCGTCAGCGGCGACGGTGGCGGAACCAGTGCGATCGTAGCCGTCGGCGGCGACGGTGCGGTCATAGCCATCGGCAGCAAAGGTGTTGGCAGCCAGTACGGAGAGGGTCAGGGCGAGGATCAGTTTGGTTTTCATGAGGGTAGCTCCGGGTGTTGTGCGTTTTGTTCAGTGGGTGTGAAGCTCATACTACTCGGACTATTTCGATTAAAAAGCGCAAATAAATGCTTAAAACAATCGTATAAATCGATGTGTAGTGCTCGACGTTCCTTGCACTTGCGGCCAGAAGGTCGCAGCGCGGTAGATCAAGCGGTAAAGAATCAGGTGAGTGCGAGTGCCTTGGTCGCACTTCTATTGGGCGATGCGGTGCAACAGTCCCAGGATCGGGTGTGCATCCGGGCATCTTTGCTGCAAGAGTGATTTCTTGCGGCCGGCAGTGGTAAAGAGTTCTGGGTCTAACGTGGGCGATTAACCGTTAGAGCAACCATTGCCCATCACGCTGTATCGCAGAATATGCCGTTGGCCTTTGGAGTCTTCATATTCCATGCGGGCCGGTACAACTTCACAAACATTGGGGATTTCGCTCATCGATACAACTTTGGCGATGTCCAGGTCGGTTGAGTAGGTGTATTCCTCCACCGGCATTTGCTGGCTGGCAGCGTCTGTCGCGATCTCATCAGCCATGGCGGTGGCGCAAAGGCTACTGAGGGACAGAACTAATAAAGCTTTCATATCCATATTACCTTTCTAGGGTCGTGAGGGAGCACGCAACCCTTTTGAGGTTGCGTGTGGAGCTTGAACAGAGAACCTGGATTAACGTGCCTTCGTGGGGGCTGTAACGTGGTTAATCACTTTGCCGTTGTTGGCGAGGCTGATTTTAAGCGGGGGAATGTCATTCATATAGCCGTGCTTTTGATAAAGACTATTGGCGGTTTTTGTAACAATCACCCGAAAACGACCTCAAGGGTCCTGAAACAAGCATTTTCAAAGGGGTAAAAATCGCGGTATGCGCCGGTTTTGAGCGGCTTGAGGGGCAAACACGACATTTTGTAGGGTCTTGTTACTACCATCGTCGAATGGTTCTATAGGCCCGCCCCGGCTACAACTGGGGCATACAACAACTACAACTATGTCACCGAGGTAAGAAAGATGAGTGCGGCTTCTCTGTATCCCGTTCGTCCCGAGGTTGCGGCCAACACGCTGACTGATGAGGCGACCTACAAGGCCATGTACCAGCAGTCGGTGGTCAACCCGGACGGCTTCTGGCGCGAGCAAGCCAAGCGCCTCGACTGGATCAAACCTTTCACCACGGTGAAGCAGACTTCCTTTGATGATCACCATGTCGACATCAAATGGTTTGCCGACGGCACCCTGAACGTTTCCTATAACTGCCTGGACCGTCACCTCGCCGAGCGTGGCGATCAGGTGGCAATCATCTGGGAAGGCGATGACCCTGCCGAGAGCCGCCACATCACCTACCGCGAGCTGCACGAAGAAGTCTGCAAGTTCGCCAACGCCCTGCGTGGCCAGGATGTGCACCGCGGCGACGTGGTGACTATCTATATGCCGATGATTCCCGAAGCCGTGGTCGCCATGCTGGCGTGTGCCCGGATCGGCGCGATTCACTCGGTGGTGTTCGGTGGCTTCTCGCCGGAAGCCCTGGCCGGTCGGATCATCGACTGCAAATCGAAAGTGGTGATCACCGCTGACGAAGGCCTGCGTGCCGGCAAAAAAATCTCGCTCAAGGCCAACGTCGATGACGCGCTGACCAACCCGGAAACCAGCAGCATCCAGAAGGTCATCGTGTGCAAGCGCACCGGTGGCGACATCAAGTGGAACCAGCACCGCGACATCTGGTACGAAGACCTGATGAAAGTGGCGGGCACCGTGTGTGCGCCGAAAGAAATGGGCGCTGAAGAAGCGCTGTTCATCCTTTACACCTCAGGTTCCACTGGCAAGCCGAAGGGCGTGCAGCACACCACTGCGGGCTATCTGTTGTACGCCGCGCTGACCCATGAGCGGGTGTTCGACTACCGCCCGGGCGAAATCTACTGGTGCACCGCCGACGTCGGCTGGGTCACCGGCCACACCTATATTGTCTATGGCCCGCTGGCCAATGGCGCGACCACTCTGCTGTTCGAAGGCGTGCCGAACTACCCGGATATCACTCGGGTGGCGAAGGTCGTCGACAAGCACAAGGTCAATGTCCTCTACACCGCGCCGACCGCGATCCGCGCGATGATGGCCTCGGGCAAGGCTGCTTTCGAAGGCGCCGATGGCAGCAGTCTGCGTCTGCTGGGTTCGGTCGGTGAGCCGATCAACCCGGAAGCCTGGGACTGGTACTACAAAAACGTCGGCCAGTCGCGCTGCCCGATCGTCGATACCTGGTGGCAGACCGAGACCGGCGCCACGCTGATGAGCCCGCTGCCGGGTGCTCACGCGCTCAAGCCGGGTTCCGCAGCACGACCATTCTTCGGTGTAGTGCCGGCGTTGGTGGATAACCTGGGCAACATCATCGAAGGCGCTGCCGAGGGTAACCTGGTGATTCTCGATTCGTGGCCAGGCCAGGCACGCACGCTGTATGGCGACCATGACCGGTTCGTCGACACCTACTTCAAGACCTTCCGCGGCATGTATTTCACCGGTGACGGTGCGCGTCGCGATGAGGACGGTTACTACTGGATCACCGGTCGTGTGGATGACGTGTTGAACGTTTCTGGTCACCGTATGGGGACCGCCGAGATCGAAAGCGCGATGGTCGCTCACCCGAAAGTCGCCGAAGCGGCGGTGGTGGGTGTGCCGCACGACATCAAGGGGCAGGGCATCTATGTCTACGTCACCCTCAACGGTGGCGAAGAACCGAGCGAAGCGCTGCGTCTTGAGTTGAAGAACTGGGTGCGTAAAGAGATCGGTCCGATTGCTTCGCCGGATGTTATCCAGTGGGCGCCGGGCCTGCCGAAAACCCGTTCGGGGAAAATCATGCGCCGTATCCTGCGCAAGATTGCCACCGCCGAATATGACGGTCTGGGCGATATCTCCACCCTGGCAGATCCTGGTGTGGTGCAGCATTTGATCGATACCCACAAGACCATGAACGTCGCCTAAGGCGAGTTCAGCGTCATCGAGCCTCATTCGGTGTTGAGCCGGGTGGGGCTTTTTTGCGTTGATCGTTCCCACGCTCCCGCGTGGGAACGCATCCTGTGACGCTCTGCGTCATCTCTACAGCGGACGCAGAGCGTCCGGGGCGGCATTCCCACGCAGAGCGTGGGAACGATCAAGACCATGAACGTCGCCTAAGGGGAGTTCAGCGTCATCGAGCCCCATTCGGTGTTGAGCCGGGTGGAGCTTTTTTGTGAGCCGGGGTTGATCGTTCCCACGCTCCCGCGTGGGAATGCATCTTGTGACGCTCTGCGTCATCTCTACAGCGGACGCAGAGCGTCCGGGGCGGCATTTCCACGCAGAGCGTGGGAACGATCAAGACCATGAACGTCGCCTAAGGCGAGTTCAGCGTCATCGAGCCCCATTCGGTGTTGAACCGGGTGG